>NZ_JAKUFY010000007.1:0-91861 GCF_022663675.1 Bacillus cereus group sp. BfR-BA-01355 | reverse complement strand
CAACCACCTAATTCTTTGTCCATATGTCCTGCTGTATACATTCGCTTTTATAAGAAATAATCCCTTTTTCTTACTATACCATTATTTATCTAAAAAAACAGAAAAAAGGAAACCACTTCGGTTTCCTCTCCCCCTTTATCCTACATTAACTGCCTAGAAAGAGCGGAGTAGTGTAGGGTAATAAACGGTCAGGGCTACGTTTAAAATTTCACTTTATACTAATTCTCGTTGCTTCGTTTCCTGTCCAAGTATTACTACAGCGAATACACCAATTAAAATTGATCCGCAGAAAATCGTAAATATTAGTGATAGTGAAGCTTCTGAGGCAACTAAATACCCCACTAATAGTGGCCCAAGAATACCACCAATACGCCCAAATGCTGCTGCCATTCCTGCACCAGTACCACGAATAACCGTCGGATACTGTTCAGGTGTATAGGCGTATAATGCTCCCCAAGCACCTAAGTTAAAGAAGGATAGTAACATACCTGCCACGATTAATACTGTTAATGAATCCGCAACCCCAAACAAATAGGCACTGCAAGCTGTCCCGATTAAATACGTAACCAACACAAATTTACGACCGAGACGTTCAATAAACCAAGCAGCGGTGAAATATCCTGGAAGTTGAGCTAATGTCATAATAAGTACGTATTGGAAACTTTTTATTAAACTAAATCCTTTTAGCACCATTACACTCGGTAACCAAAGGAACATTCCATAATAAGAAAAGACAACACAAAACCATAGAATCCATAGCATAATTGTTGCTTTACGATATTCCCCAGACCAAACTGATTTTATATTTTCAATAACAGATGGTCTTTTTTCAACTTTTTGGAACCTTGGGGAATCCGGTAAATTCCATCTTAAATATAAAGCATATAGTGCTGGAACTGCACTCAATACCATCGCAATTTCCCAACCATATTTAGGAATAACAAAATACGAGATAAGGGCTGCAATTAGCCATCCACCTGCCCAAAAACTTTCTAATAACACAACAATTTTCCCACGCTCATGCGCTTCAACACTCTCTGATACTAGTGTAGAGGCAACCGGAAGCTCTCCGCCAAGCCCCATACCAATTAAAAAGCGTAAAACGAGAAACATCGCGAGTGTCGTTGTTAATGCAGTTAAACCACTACCGATAGAAAATAATAATAATGTAATAATAAAGACTGATTTTCGGCCTATTCTATCTGATAGTATCCCAAAAATAAGCGCTCCTACTGCCATACCGATTGAGTTAATACTGCCTATCCAGCCCATTTCCTGGCTCGTTAATCCCCAATCCTTTTGCAAGGCTACCATTACAAATGAAAGCATTCCAACATCCATTGCATCAAATAGCCATCCAAGTCCAGCTATACCAAGTAGTTTGCGCTTCGAAATTTCTTTTACCTTGCCCACTAGAAGTCCTCCTCACACAGGTGTCTTTACACATCATTTTACATGTGTGAATTGTATAAGTAAAATACTTTTGTGTAAAAAATTCTCCTTCATCATTCCCAAAAAGTAAAACGTCTATCCCGATTGGTGAGGGCTAATAATCAGTAGGGATGACTCACTGATTAAAGTTTCACTTCATTAAAAATGAATAAATAAAAAAAAGTAGCGATATTTCGCTACTTTTTCGAACGCATTACTTCTTTTAAAAATTCCGCTAATACTAACTGACGACGCCAGCGTGTTGGATTACTGCATAATCTATAAAACCACTCTAAATGAATCGCTTGAATCCATTTTGGTGCACGTTTTACCTCTCCAGCCCATACGTCTAAACTTCCACCCACTCCAACAGCCATTTTCGTTTCTAAACGATGCTTATTGTTTTGGATAAAGTTCTCTTGTCTCGGGAAACCGAGTGCAACAAGTAATAAATCTGGTTTTGCTTCTTGAATGCGAGAAATAATATTCTCTTCGTCTTCTTGTTTGAAATAACCATCTTGTGTACCGGCGATGGATACAGCTGAATATGTCTTTGTTAAATGATCTGCTGCAGCTTGTACAACATGCGGCTTTGCACCTAATAAGAAAACAGATACTGGTTTACTATCTTCTGATAACTTCGCAAGTAAATTACACATTAAATCAAAACCTGCTACACGTTCTTTTAAAGGTGTACCAAGCATGCCGCTTGCCTTTACAACCCCAATACCATCAGGTGTAATTAAATCTGTATTCAATAATGTTTGATAGAACTTTTCATCCTTTTTTGCGCACATAACAATTTCAGGGTTTGCTGTTACTACCTGAAACGTATGAGTTCGCTCCGCTTCTAGTTGTTCTTTTAAATATTTGACCGTTTCATCCATTGTCATTGTAGAAAAAGGAACGCCTAGAATATCAACTGTTTGTACTGCCATAGTTAACTATCCTCTCTATCATTACAAGTTTTTCGCTATTAATTGCTTATATGTTTCCTTTGTATCTTCATATAGTTTTTGAAGTGAGAAATTCATAGTAGCATGCTCATAAATATGTTTACCCATTGCTGCTAATTCTCCAGTTTTCCACTTATCATACGCTTCTTCTAAAGCTAATGCTAATGCCTTTCCATCATCTGTTGGCACAATCCATCCGTAAGTTTCATCTACGATTAATGGTTCAATTTCTCCAGCCCTAGTCACAATTGATGGTACGCGTTGATTTGCCGCTTCTAATAAAACTAGTGGGAACCCTTCACTATGAGAAGTTAATAAATTTACATGTGACGACGCAAATAATTGTTTTACATCTTGACGATGTCCTAAAAACTCTACTTTATCGTTAATCCCTTTTTCAGTAGCTAATGACTTTAGATTTTCTTCTAATGGGCCATCGCCAACTAATAATACTTTAATTTTCTCCAATTTTGTTTGTTGTAACGCATCGAATAAAACTTCATGTCCTTTGACAGGATGTAATCGCGCTACTTGGATTGCCGTAAATACATCTTCAGCAATATTGAACATTTCTTTTTTATTATAGCCTTCTGCTTTTTCCTTATCGTATTCAATTCCATTATAAATAACATGCATCTTTTCATTTGAAATCCCTAATGCTGCCAGGCTTTTTTTCAATCTATTTGTTACAACGAAAAATAAGTCTATATTTTTTAAGGCTTTCAAATTTAATTTCGTAAAAATCCAACCTTTGAAGCCCTGTTTAGTAAAGTCTTGAAATGGATCACTATGAATAGTCGTTACCCATTTTGCCTTTATTCTCTTTTTCATTAAAGAAACATAGAAATTAGCCCTAGGACCATGCGTATGAACTACATCAAATTTTTCTTTATTAATAAATTCACTTATATTCTTTAAAATGGATAAATCATAGCGCGATTTTTGTGAAAACACATGGACTTTTATCCCTAATTCCCTTGCTTCCTTCGCAACAATTCCATCTTCAAATACTGCTAATTCTACTTCACCAGTTGGAAACTGATCGAGAAGTGAAATAATATGTGTTTTCCCTCCCCCATCTTCTGCTCCTGCATTCATATGCAATATTCTCATGTTTTTTCCTCCTTTAAATCCTCGCTACGTTTCCAGCTATTTTTATTTTACTGTACTAAAAAATAAAAGCTAACAAAAGTTAGCTTTTATTTTTATCATTCAATTTCTAGGTCTACTATTAGATAAGCTAGCACCACTACAAAGTAAATCCCAACTCCTGGTGCTGTTAAAATATGTCCTGCAATATAAGCAATACCTAACGCTAACAATAAGCTTGCTGAAATCATTCCATATTTTATATTAAATATGTCCTTAAATCTCGTAGCAAATGCTAGTAGAATTCTTAGCCCGTAATAAATAAATGGAATCATTAGTAATACAAAGCCAATAATCCCGAAATCATAAAACCAATCATGGAAGTCCATTTCAATTAATTTTGGATCTGGCTGCTTTTGTTCATTGTATTTAAAGTTACCTGCATAACCCATTCCTAATAACTTTTGTGACATTGGCGCTTCTTTAAAGAACTGCTTATGTCTTTCTTCATATACTTGACGTCCACTGAAAATAAGGTTTTCTTGATTTTCTTTCTTTTGCTCTTTCTCAAGCTCTTTCTTAACTTCCTCTTCTATCTTCGCCTTTTCTTCTGGTTTTTCAGCCTTATGGTGCTTTTCTTCTTTTTCTTTAAGTTCTTGCTCTTTTTTCAGCTTCTCTTTAATTTCTTTTTCTTTTTGACCTTGCTGTGCCACATTTTGCTCTGATAAATAATTATTGTGAATACCCATATTTTGTGCTAATGGCGTTTGTTTAAACGTTCCAACTACACCGGCCAATAGGATAATAGCAATTACTGCATTAAGCGCAAGGGATTTTTTGTTCGGATTTTTTCTATCAAATAATAATTGAAGTAAAATAATCCCGATTGCTGCCGCTAACGTAGCACCAATTGAGCCCATTCCTACTTTCGTACCAACCTGAATTAGCGAATAAATCATTAAAATTGATGGAATCCAATATAAAATGTGTTTCCAGCTCTTTGTTTTTTGAATAGAATATAGTACCACAATAGGGAAAATAATAGCTAAGATTGAACCTAGTTCATTCCCTGCATAGAACCAACCTCGAGAACCAACCTTCATCCATTCATAACTACCAAAGTCAGTAGATGTTGAAATAGAAATAACCATAATTGCATTAATGATTAATGTAGAATATACAATACTATTTCGAACCTTATCACTAATATTAACTGTCTTTTTCAATGATTTTAAAGCTAAAATGTATGACCCCAGCATAATATATATATATAATGCTTTCGCAACGAATTTAACTTCTTCACTAAGTACAATAGGATCCTTAACTAGTTTATTATTAATAAATCCTACCCCTAAAACTCCGGCTAATAATATAAGATAAATTAAAAACTTTCTATTTTCCTTCTCTTTTGCCTGAATTAAAATGTAAATACCACCAACAGCCATAATAAGGAATCTTACTAAAATTCCAACGGTAGCATTTGACTTTAATAAAGTGATGCTAAGAGACGTTAATAAATCTAAAACAGGCTGTAAAATAATAAAAAAGAGCAAAAAATGCTCAAATCTAACCCTAGCTTGATTTGCTAACATTCCAAGACCTCCATACAAAATCTTAACATTATCTTTTAATCATAATTTATTATCGTTAAAACACACCTAGCAATTATAACATAACTCATATTTAAATTGAGAACTATTTTTATACCGAAACTAGCCAATCCATCGTAACTAGTAACTAGAAAATATTATCCTTTAGCTATCCTTCCCTATCTCTATAAAAACTATCTAACACTCTTTCACTTATTATCAGCATTATAGCAAACATTTATTAATCATTTTATTGATATATATAATTTAACGGTTAAAAAATGACATTCACTCGGCTACCCTACAACTAAAAATTAACCTTGCTTCGTTTTCCCCTAAACATTTTCAAACGCTTTCTTTATGTATTTTATCCGTTTTTCTACATGTAACGAAAAGTAATTGTTATTTCCAATACTTTAGTGTATATTTTTTCTCTGGAACATCTTTAAGAGGAAGGGATTAAGGCCATGTTATTAATCGATATATTTACGTTTCTTGGCATTATCGCCGCTGCCATTTCTGGTACATTAGTTGGTTTAAAAAAAGATTTAGATTTATTTGGTGTCCTTTGTTTAGCTGTAGCTACTGCGCTCGGCGGCGGTATTATTCGTGATATCATGATTGGTAACCTGCCCCCTGTCGCATTTGTAAAACCCATTTACTTTTTCGTAAGTGTATTATCAGCATTATTTACTTGTATGTTTTTTGAGCGCATCAATAAACTTCAAATCGTTATTATGCTTTCTGATGCTGTTGGCTTAGGCGTTTTTACAGCTATTGGTGCAAATGCGGCAATGTCACATCATGTTGACGCCTCATTTTTAGTTGTTTCAATGGGAGTCATTACAGGTATTGGAGGCGGTATTTTGCGTGACATTTGTGCTCAAGATATCCCTTACGTATTCCGAAAAGAGATTTACGCAATCGCTTCTATCTTAGGAGCAATTAGCTTCCTAATCACACACGCTATGGGCGCGCACGTATTAGCTTTCTATGTTTGTTTATTAGTAACATTCGTTATTCGTGTCGTCACTGTAATATATAATGTGCATTTCCCTGTTTTCTTTAAAACACATGCTAAAATTAATAAAGGCCATTAAGAGAATTCTATCTAGAATTCTCTTAATTTATATACTATTCTACGAACTAATATAGAGTAATTATATATAAGCATATATAATTACTCTATATTAGTTTTAAAATTGAAAACGTTTTATACACAGGGGGAAGAATGATGCTTGGGGTTTTCAAAAAAAATATTAATAAAACAAACGCTAGTATAATCGAATTAAGTAAGGACCAACAAATAACTTTTAATGTACCTACTAATTCTGAACTGAAAATTCAAATGGATATGCTACACATTTCAAAAGAAGATTTACAAGTTGTAAAAGTACTACAGCCTTTTATTTATGCAGAAATTGATTGGATTACTGAAAAATTCTATGCCAACATTACAAAACAACCTAATTTAATTACTATTATTGAACGTTACAGCTCTATTCCAAAACTAAAGCAAACTTTAAAAACACATATTAAAGAATTATTCAGCGGCAATATGCATGAAGATTTTATTGAACAGCGTGTTAGGATTGCCAAACGACATGTACAAATTGGCTTACATCGAAAATGGTATACTGCTGCTTATCAAGAATTATTCCGCTCTATTATGAAGATTTTGCAAACAAAAATAACAACAATCGATGATTTTTCCTATTCTATAAATGTCATAAATAAATTATTCACTCTTGAACAAGAACTTGTTCTTGCAGCTTATGAATCTGAATATGAAAGAATGCAAAAAGAGCATGAGAAAGAAAAAGAACTAACTGCTATGACAATTACGCATATCGCAACAGAACTAGCTGCTGTATCTGAAAAGACAAGCTCTTCTATTCAAAAACTAACCGCTAAGTCTGAAACTATTGTAGAGATTGCTAAAACAGGTACATCATTAGCTACAACATCTGAAGAAAAAGCGAATAAAGGGAAAAAACAATTAAACCAGCAAAACAAACGAATGGGATCTATTCAAATGAATATGGAAACGATTATTACAGATACTCATGAACTTCTCGATATTTCTAACAAAATTAACGAAATCATAGATATCGTTAAATCGATCGCGGAGCAAACAAATTTACTCGCACTAAATGCTGCTATCGAGTCTGCACGTGCCGGAGAATTTGGGAAGGGGTTTTCTGTTGTTGCTGGTGAAATCCGAAAATTATCAGAGCAAACGAAAGAATCGATATTTAACGTTACAAAGCTCGTCGAAAAAACAAATGAACAAATTACCCGTGTCTCGTCTTCCGTGAAACAAATTAGCTCTCTCGTATCGGAAGGAACGGATAGTATGTCGGCAACAGATCGATACTTCCAAGAAATTGTAAAAGATATGTCTAACTCAAAAGAACAGAATAAGAAAATTGAACATGAGCTACAAACTATTTCACAAGTCATGAAAGGAATTCAAGATGATTCCTCACAAATGGCTCTAACAGCCGATAATTTGCAACTAGAACTAAATCGATAAGACAAAATTCAGGTCAGGCATACTTTTCATCTGCACTGACTACTAAATTTCATCTTTCATCAAAAAAAGAATCCAGAATGGATTCTTTTTACTTTCTGAAAAATATTTTTTGACAATACACATAACTCATATAAACACCAAAGCTCTGCAAAATAAACAATGCCGGCATAATTACATTGTAATATGCCATATCTACTTGGAAGAGCTTTAACAATACGTAGCCACTAATTAAAAATAAGAACAACATATATCCCTCATTTTGTTGTTTCTTAATTAGGAAGTGTAATAGAGCTATATTCATAAACAATGTTACGGCTATATATATCAGTTTTTCACATTTGAAAAGAATAGAATTTATCCCCTCCTCTGAAAACTGATTTATCATCGGTTCTAAAAGTTTAAATCTTTCTCCCTCAATCTCTTTTAACTTTTGATCAATATGCTCTGTTACACTTTGATTTTTCGATATTTTTTCCTCATGTTGCGTTTTTCCAATTAAGACAGATTGAACATACGTCTCATTCGCAATCGTATATTGTGACAGTCCCATTGTCTTAATTCCATAATTCACACTAAAATGAGCAATATAAAATAGAATAAGTATCCCTATCATCTTTAGTAACACTTTTTGTTTCGTTGCTGATTGAAACACTTCAATTAATAATATATATACCGTGATAAAAATAGGAAGAAATAATCCCATTGGGAAAATCATATTACTAAATGCAAATAAAATCGCTGAAAACACCCACATATAAGGATGATCTAATCCTTTATATAAAAGTATGTAACAAGCAAAATAAAATAAAAATATTGCAAGTGACTCAGGAGTTAATACGGAACTCATGAATATATTTGGAATATACAGAGCATAAAATATAGAAGCAATACGCCCGCATTCTTCTCCAAAAACCATTGCCGCAATACGATAAATAAAAAATGCGGTTCCTGCGCAAAATAACACATTAAATAGTTGTAAAGCGAATAATGTATCACCAAATATACGAATAATTACTGACTCATATATAATAAAAGGCAAATGAGTTACAGTCCCTATATTATTACCAATTGCAATCTGCTTTGCAGACTCATACATCACTTTCATATCACCAATTATTGGAGCATCTACAAATAACAGCATACTAAGTCTCACAACTATAGATATACTTATAAGAAAAATAAGAAATTGTTTATCTGTAAAACGATATTGTAGGATTGATGCCACTAACAAAATGAGTATGACGAAAATTGCCAGTATGATTGTTACACTTGTTGTACTTCCTCCAAAAAATTGCTTACTTGTCTCAAATGCTGCCCAACAACTATAAACAAAAAATGCGAGCATCGCACCGATCGTAATTTTATTGAAGAAAGATGAAAAATTTGTTTGTATATGATTCATATGTCCATTGCACCTCTATTTCCATTCATAACAAAACGATTCTATCATGAATGGGTACACGGCTGATAGGGAATTTCTATGACAAATACATAGTCATTACTTTTTACTTGCAATGTAAGCGAATCCTCTTTTACACTACATTTTAGATAAAATAAATTTTCTTTCAGTTATATGAATACAAATACAGAAGTTTAAATCATTCTCTTTTGGAATACACTTTACTTCATTAAATATCTAATATGAGTACTCCGCTTACACATATTATTCTGATTGAAAACAGACTATAGGGGCTGAATATATGGAAAAGAAATTCATGCGAGAATCTAAAGCAATTAAGACAACACGTGTTTTTCCTAACGATTTAAATAATCACCAAACACTTTTTGGAGGGAAATTATTAGCAGAAATTGATAGTATTGCTTCAATTGCGGCTGCAAGACATAGTCGTAAACATTGCGTAACAGCATCTATTGATTCAGTTGATTTTTTAACTCCAATTCACCAAGCTGATTCTGTTTGTTATGAAGCATTTGTATGTTATACAGGGAAATCTTCAATGGAAGTTTTCGTAAAAGTAATCGCAGAAAATTTACTAGCAGGCGAGCGTAGAATTGCTGCTACTTGCTTCATTACATTTGTGGCAATAAAAGATGGAAAACCTTCGTCCGTACCACAAGTACTCCCTGAAACTCAGGAAGAACATTGGTTACACACAACCGGTTTAGAACGTGCGGAAAACCGAAAAAAGGGACGTTTAAAAAGTAAAGAGATGGCTGAAGTTTTAACTTTAAGTAAGCCATGGAATATATAATACGCTACTCTCACTTCATACATGCACAGGTTTATTTCATCCTTGCATGTATTTTTTATTATAAAAAAATTCCAGCTCTTATCTTTTATTTACTGTTTGTCTCCTAAAATAACCCACCAGTTTTTCCTTTATTTTGCTATACTATTAATGGTATATTAGATAAGGTTCGTTTAAAAATAACTATAATATAATTAAGTATATAAGGGATGGTGCGATAATGTCTATTGAGGTACCAATTTCAATACCAAAAACGTTAATTATTATTCCTGCGTATAACGAGGAAGAAGCAATTGCAGATACATTAACAAGACTATTAAAACTAAAACAGCATTTTACAGAATTAAGCATTTGCGTTATTAATGATGGATCACATGATAAAACAGCTCAAATCGTAAATGATTTTCCTGTTCACCTTGTGAACTTACCATATAACCTAGGTATTGGCTCAGCTGTACAAACTGGTTATAAATACGCTTATGAGAATGGATATGATATTGCAATTCAGTTCGATGCTGATGGGCAACATAATCCTGATGACTTGTACAAAATTATAAAACCTATTGCTGAAGACCAATGCGATATGGTGCTAGGTTCACGTTTTACAGAGAAAACAGCTTATAAAGGTAGTATTTCCAGAAGAGTTGGTATTTTTTATTTTACTGCTCTACTGAAAGTACTAACAAAACAAACCTTTATGGATCCAACTTCTGGGTATCGTGCTATCAATCGAGAAGTAATTAAGATTTTTGCACATAATTATCCAAAAGATTATCCAGAACCAGAAGTCCTTATTCATTTAAAAAAGAAAAAATTACGCATTAATGAAATATCCGTAAATATGCAAGAGCGCCAAGGGGGACAATCTTCTATTACACCTCTTAAATCTGCATATTACATGATTAAAGTAAGCCTTGCTATATTGATGCAAAAAATTGTGAAAGGTTGATAATAAATGCCTATAATTACCTTTTCATTTATCTTCATTCTATTATTATTTTTATTAATTATTAATTCTATTCGTCGTGGAGCTTTAGAAACTAAATATGCCATTTTATGGATTTTTGTTTGTGTTTCAATGGCAATTTTAAGTTCTACTGAAAAAATTATAAATTGGATTGGACAACTATTACACGTAGAATATCCTCCATCTGTTTTATTTTTATTTGGACTATTATTCTGTTTCATCTTAATTTTTGACTTAACAAGAAAAATTTCTAAATTACATCATCAACTTGTAACATTAACGCAAGATTATGCGTTATTAAAGCAAAAATTAAAAGTAACGCAAACTGAAACCGATAACGAATAGTTTTCTATTTAAATATGAATATATACAAAAAAACATCTTAATTTTTTAAAAAAATTAAGATGTTTTTTATTGCAAATTATTTTTTTCTAATTAATAATTTATTAATTTTCATAATCGTTGCCACGGTCCCTACTCCAATTATAATAAATAAGAATGGTATTAACGGTAATGCATATCGTTCATATGCAACATAAAAACATGTTAAAGCTGTTTGCAGTAAAAGGATTGACCATAAAAATGTAGTCTCTCTCCACCTTTTTAAAAGGAAAATAAATGAAAGTACTGTACATATTAAAAACGTCGTCTTAATAAAATTATATATTTCATTCATATCCTTTGCAGAAACATTGAATACTTCAATATTATGCTCTATAGAATAATACGGTTTTTTCCAAAGAATTTCTGGTTTCAAGACTAAATAACTCTCTATCATAGAGCCCTTATTCGTTTTCCACCATTCTTTCATTTTATCAATGGCTATTTTTTCTTCTAACTCCATAAATTCATGCGCTTCAAGATTAGGGTACTTTGCATGTAATTCTATTTCAAGTTCCCCCATATCCTTACCTTCTGGGTAACCTTCCCCTTGATACGTTCCAAGTAATAACGGATTCCCTGCCCCTGCAGTTAGTGGGATAAATTTATCAAATTGAATGTAATTGCGGGCCCACCATGGTCCAAGTACGATAAGTCCTATTCCTATGCTTATAATCGCCTGCTTCATCATAATCCGGAATGGATAGCGTTTCATTAAAAGATACCCAAATAATAAGATTGGATATAAGGCAATTTGTACGCGGAGGTACAGTGCTAAAAAATAGAAAATTAATACAATCAGAAGATGTTTCGTTTTATGAGTATCAGCTAATTTTAAACTCCAATATACTAATCCTAATGAAAGGAATAGAAACGGCCCTTCTGTTAAAGTTAAATTTTCCATAACAATCTCTGGAGGATACACAGCTAATAAGAAAGCACCTATTAATCCTGCAGCAGGATTCAATAAATAAGTACCAATCTTATAAGTTAGCAAAATACTAAGTACCCCTAATAGAATAATGATTAATTTGGCTATAAAAAGACCTTCACTGCCATTTCCAAAAAAGTAAAATACAGCAGCTAATAAGGCTGGAAAACCCGGCATAATATGAATCGTTGGTTTATCTGGTTCATGGTATGTTAACATCCCTGTTTCCAATAAAATATTTGCCGTTTTTTGATAACCTATATCATCGCTAGCTATAGATAGATCTGCACCATGTGTTTGTAAAGTTGCAAAACGAAGTGCAAACCCGACAATCATAATAATCCCTAAAAGGACTATATTAGATTTGCGAGTAAATCGCCCTAACATCTCATCTTCTCCCTTCAGATACATAACCTTCAAAAATTTTTTCTATATTTTTACAACACAATACGTTCTATAATAAATACTTTTTATACAAAGTACAACAATAGAAAGTTGATTTACAAAGTTTATATGCGTTAAACTTATACAGATGTTCTTGTAATCTTCTCCCTTTCAAAGGGCTTGTATATATGGTGCAAGACATAAAAAACTTGAGGAGATAAAAATTCTATGATGGAACAAAAGCAACTTGTTTCTGTTGTCATACCTCTGTATAACACGGAAAAATATATTGAAGAAACGATGCAGTCAATACTAGATCAAACATATAAAAACATTGAAATTGTAATTGTAGATGATGGAAGTAAAGATCAATCACCTTCTATCGTGAAAAACCTTGCCGAAAAATATCCGGGTCAAGTAAAGTACGTTCACCAAAAAAACCAAGGTGTTTCAGTAGCTCGTAATACAGGGATTGAAAATGCTAGCGGAGAATACGTCGCTTTCCTTGATAGTGACGACTTATGGCATCCAACTAAAATTGAGAAACAAATCGAGAGTATGCATAAAAACAACATGGACGCGTGCTATTGTGGTTATATGAATTTCTACGAAGAAACAGGCGAAAAGGTTGAGCATACAACAAACTTTATTAAAGGTGATATGGCAAAAGCATTCTTAACACACCAAGTTGTTGCTCAAACAAGTACTTGGATTTTCAAACGCTCTATCGCAATGAATCATAATATCCGTTTTACACCAGGATGTAGCTGGGGAGAAGACTTGGAGTTTTTATTTAAACTAATGAGTGTGACAAATGTATGCTATGTCGATGAATATTTAACATATTATAGAATCTTATCAGAAGGAAATCTTTCTTCTAAATATAAAGATTACGAATTAAAAACAACTAAAGAACTGGAAGTATTCAATCGTATGAAAGACTGGGTACATAATAAATCTCAAGACTTCATTACGAAAGACCCTCAGTCACTTATTGAGATTCTTGAGACTTATTTATTCCCTTATACGGTTATCAATAATGCTTGTATATACATTAAAGAAAACTCTCAATTAAATAATGCCCAAGTTCAATTAATCAAAAAAGATATAAAGAAATATTGCCGTAAAATCTATTCAAAAAACGGAAAGCGTAGTAAAAAACTATATGCAATGCTTTGGTTTGTACGAATTAAATTTCTGTTTTCTTAAACTGAAAATATAGTACTCACCTCTCTTTCCGTAAACAAATCAAATTTACAAATAGGACAGACAAAAAAGGTCCTAAAGAATAGAAAGGTTTTTTCCCATGAAAACAAATAAGATTCTTAAAAATGCCTCCTACCTATTTGTAGGAAATATTACTGTTCGATTTGTACTGGCTATTGCAACCATTTTCTTTGCAAGATATGTTTCTCCAAGTGATTACGGTATGTTTACAACTGCGTTAGCAGTTTCAGCTGTTATTTGTTACTTTACAGATGCAGGCTTGACACATACGTTTATGCGTGAAGGAACGAGAAGCGATGCTAATATTAGCGTGCTAATAAGTAGTTATTTACGTATTCGTTTAATATTAGCTATCGTAATTTCTGTACTTTTCGCTATTTTTGCCCAGTTCTTCTATCCCGATGCTTACTTACGTGCGATGGTATATTGGGTTGTTCTACCAACAATGTTCGGAGCAACCTTACAAGGTGTTGGGATGGCTTACTTCCAAGTAACAGAACGCATGCAATTTACAGCTATTATTTCTGTACTACAAGGTGTAACAGCTGCTGCTGCCCTATTACTAGGGATGTCTTTCCAATGGTCACTTATGATGGTTGCTGCCATGTACGGGGTATCTAGTCTTGTAACAGGTGTTATCGCCTTTATAATGACAATACGCTATACGAAAGTCCATAAGGGTTGGGATAAAGGTATTTTAGATCAACTACTTATTTTCACAATCAATGGAATCATCATTATGCTCTTACCACAATTGGGGCCTATTATCTTAGAAAAGGTTTCAACATATAATCAAGTTGGATTCTTTGGTGCTGCATCTAAAATACCAGCTGTACTATATCAAATACCGGGAGTAATTGCAGCTGCCTTTTATCCAAGGCTTTTTGCTTTTGGTAATGAGAAAAACATCGAAGAACATAGAAAATTATCAAGTTTTGAATTAAAACTTATGTCTTTTTTAGGAATGGGAATTTCTATCCCCTTTATTGCTGATCCAAGTTTCTGGATTGTTAGTTTATTAGGAGAAAAGTACGCTCCCGCTGGTGACGCTCTTGCTATTTTAGCGTTTATGGTTATTTTACAATCAATTAACTATCCACTAGCCGACAATTTAACAACAATTGGCCAGCAATGGAAACGCGCAACAACAATGACTATTGGATTAGTTGTTGCCATCATAGGTTATATTGTACTAGGTAGTAAATATGGAATGATGGGGGCAGCTGCCGCAGCTATCCTTACCGAAATTACACTATTAATCGGATTTACCCTCTTTATTCGTAAAGGCATGCAATTATTAGTTAAAGGAATTATATTTAATTCCTTAGCCTTTATTATTAGTTACGGTATATACCGAATCGCATTAATCAACTTACCACCATTAGTTGCTTTAACGCTTACTGGTATACTATACGGTATAATCGGGGTTTTAATTGACCCTCAAATACGTGGATTCGTTTTAGGGTTTATAAAACAAAAGCTCATTCGCAAACATGCTTAAAAACAAAAAGCTTTTCCTATTTAAAAATGGAAAAGCTTTTTGTTTTTTTATATACCACTATTTTTCTTCAGTAAAAAAATTCTATATATTCCAGGTCAAATTGACTTACTTTCTGAAAATGCCTTATACTAAATTACATGTAAACTATGAATTTCAACGCCTGTAAAAATATATATGCTTCAACAAAAATATATATTTTCTCATGTTAAAACTAAAGAACACACCTTTAAAAATTGGTGTGTTTTTATATGCTACCTAAAAACAAGTTGCTACATGATAACAACTTTTAAAGGAGGATTATCAATTTTTATGAGCATAAAGCCGAATAATAAGTTCTTTTCCAAGAAAACGATAATAATTATGCCAATATTATTATTGTGTGCTTTTGCTTTTCATTATTTCTTTTTAACATCTAATCAAGCCTTTTCTGGTACAGGGGATGCATTACGCCAATTTGGCTTCTTTACGTTTCTTCTGCAACATGCCTTTAAAGATGGCAACCTTTTCTGGTCTTTTGATTATGGGTTAGGTGGAGATTTATTTGGAGAGTTTAGTTATTATTACAGCACATCACCGTTTTTCTGGATTACACTGTTACTACCTAAACTAAGTCTTGAGCAAGTGTATGACGTGAAATTATACATGAGTATTTTAAAAAACTTTTTAGCTATGTTATTCATGTATGGCTCTTTACGTTACCATAATAAAACAGCATTCTCATCTTTTGTTGCTGCTATTATATATGGTGGCTGTATTACTTTCATCCGCCACTCTTTACTATGGGATTTCATGGCTGATGCCATTGTATTTTTACCATTAGTAATATGGGGACTTGATAAATATATTATTGAAAAGAAGCGCGGACTTTTCCTAATCGCTGCTACTTTAATGTTAGCATCAAACTTTTATTTTGCTTTTATCACAAGTATTTTCATATTCATTTATGCATTATTCCAATACTTTGCGACACAAAAAAATAAAACGATTGTCTCTTTTCTAACTTATTATATTAGAATGGGCTTATTGTACGGACTATCACTCGGTTTAGCCGCCGTTTGCTTCCTCCCATCAGTTAATGCCGTATTTAGCGCCGATCGACTATCAAAAAAGTTTGAGATACCACTATTATTTGAAGATAAATTTTATAAAGATTTAATGGAAAATATTTTCTTCATGTATAGTGCTGAAAATCATCAACTAGCTTTACCAGCTTTAATTTTATTCTTAATCGTATTTGGAATGTTTATACGTGATAAACTCGTTAAAAATAAAGTATTCTTTACGTTATTCATGTTCATTCTGTTTATGCTTCCATATACATATTCTGTATTTAATGGTTTTTCAGCAATGCAATCTAGATGGTTTTATTTATTTGTATTTGTCATTGCCCAAACAATTGCATACATTCTAGATTGGATGATTATTCATAAGAAAGACTACAAATTACCTTATTTAATAAGTTTATTAGTGTCTATTGGATTATTCATTTATGCATTTTATAGAAAAGCAAATATAAATGTAACTGATAAACCTTTACAAGACGTTGATAACATTTTACTCGGAACTGTCGTTCTTTCTGTTATTACAGTATGTTTATGGCGTTATATTTCTAAACCTTTCATACAATTTTTAGTTGTATTGAACATACTCGTTAGCACAATTTCTATGAATTATATGTATGCGAATAATATACTTAGTACCGTTTACGGACAGAGCCAGATTTCAACTGAAAAGTTACACGAACCAGGCTATGATAATAAAGAAGAAATTGCTGCAATTCGCTACATACAAGAAAATGATAAAGACTTTTATCGTATTCTTAATCCATATAGCGAATATAACACACCAATGCTACAAGGATATCATGGCGTAAGTACATATCAAAGCTTGGTTAATTATTATGTCCATGACTTTATGAAAAATAAATATGGCGTATTCCAAATGTACGATACACCCTCAATGTTTTATCAAGCTGATAGTCGACTGCTACTTGAAAATATGCTAGGTATAAAATATCGCGTATTAAGTGCTGATACAGATCCAAAGAATGTACCTTATGGATATAAACTATTACAGCAAGTAGGACCATATAATATTTACAAAAATAACTATACCTTACCGTTAGGGTATGTATATGATTCGGCTATAAGTGAAGAAGAGTTTTCTAAATTAAACTTCGCTCAGCGTGATCAATTATTATTACATGCTGTTGTCGTTAATAATACAAAAGAATTTTCATTAAACCATTTTAATAAACAAGACCTTAAGTCAAAGGCAGTATCTATTAAAATGGAAAAAGCAAAATTCGAAAATACGGTAAAAGAAGGAAATAAACTAATTGTTCATGGCTTTGGAAATATGATCGTACCTATCAATTATCCTAATACGCCTGGTGACCTACTGATAGAATTAAAATTGAAAAATACAGGTACATTCAATGCAACTGTTAATGGAAAAACAATCGGAAAAGGTGACGATGCTGGTGCATACTCGTATCCGTTAGAAAGATTTGTTTACAATTTAGGCACTGAGCGTCCAGAAAACCTAACTATCTCTATTGATATGGCAGGTGAGTATGAATTAGGTGACTTACAAGCAAATATCGTAAACTATGAAAGTGTACAAAAAGAAACAAAAAAATTAACTGAAAATAGACTTGAAAATATTTATTATAAGAACAATTATTTAAAAGGGGATATCAACTCAAATAAAGACGGGCTCCTATATTTATCTGTTCCATATAGTAAAGGTTGGACTATAAAAGTTGATGGAAAAGAAAAGGAATTTACGAAAGCGAATTCTGCCTTTATCGGTGTTCCCATTACAAAAGGCTCACATGTAATCGAAATGACTTACGTTACACCTTACTTCAAATTAGGTATGATTATATCAATTATCTCACTAATTATTTGTGTAGCTTTACTAATTTTCACAAATCCAAAAGCACGACGAAAATTTTCTTTTAAAAAGCAATAATGAGCAATCAATGAATCATGAAGCTATCCAATTGGATAGCTTCATATAAAAACGCATAACATTGTTTTAACCCACTACAAACAAGGAGTGTCAAAAATGACTCTTTCAATCGTTGTACCATGCTACAATGAAGAAAAGGTGCTTCGAGCCTTTTATTCAGAGACTTCTCTTGAAATTCATAAATTAACTACCGATTATGAATTTGTTTTTGTTAATGATGGTAGTAAAGATGATACATTAAATATTTTACGTGATTTAGCTAGTTCAGATTCATCGGTACACTATATATCGTTTAGTCGAAACTTCGGAAAAGAAGCTGCAATGTTAGCTGGCTTAAAATACGCTACAGGCGATGCCATTGTTATTATGGATGCTGACTTACAACACCCTCCTACGTTAATAAAAGAACTGTTAGAAGGATATAACGATGGCTACGACCAAGTCATTGCAAAAAGGACAAGAACTGGTGATTCACCCGTTCGCTCTTTCGTCTCTCGTCTTTACTATAAGGTGATGAATAAGTTTGTAGATATTGAATTAGTAGATGGTATTGGTGACTTTAGACTTTTAAGTCGAAGAGCAGTGGATTCATTAGTATCCTTAAGTGAGTACAACCGATTTTCAAAGGGCTTATTCTCTTGGATTGGTTATAACGAATTAATTATTGAATATGAAAATGTATTACGTTCTGATGGAGAAAGTAAATGGACCTTCTCGAAATTATTAAATTACGGAATTGATGGTGTAATTTCATTCAATAATAAACCGTTACGCCTATCTATATATCTTGGATTACTAACAACCATTTTTGGACTTTTATATGTAATCACTACGTTCGTTCAAATTATCCTTGGTGGTGTGGAAGTTCCTGGTTACTTTACTCTCATTTCCGCTATACTATTTATTGGCGGTATTCAACTCATATTCCTAGGTGTTATTGGTGAATATATCGGTCGTATTTATTATGAAACAAAACGTAGACCGCATTTTATTGTAGCTGAAAAGAAAGTTAGTGAAGTTAAACAAAAGGCATAACAAAAAAGTTACTTCTGTAGGTAGAAGTAACTTTTTTATATACTAACATTTACACACCCTTTTTTTGCATAGATATAATCATTTCTTTTAGCCCATTATAATACGAAGTTTTTGGTATATCCCCGATATACCTCTCATATTTCTCCCCGCTTAATACAACTGGTTTTTCCGTCAAATATAGCATTTCCATAAATTCTTTCATCTGCTTATCAAACAGACCAATAAACTGGATCATTCCTCTTTTTACAGTTATTACTCGTTTCGTATATCCCGTTAATTCCCGTATGTGTTGAATCATTTCCTCACCTGTAATAACACCATAACCTGGTATGTTCCAATTTTGTCCATAGGCCTCATCATGTAAAGCTAATTCAACCATTGCTTTTGCACCATCTGGTGTAAAAATATATTCACGGGCAATCTTTTTATCTCCAACAAAGCTAGACATTTTATTTGCAAGTATTCCCTTTAATGTATGATGAACAAGTGTGCTTTCTGCATTTGGACCATAAAAGTCTGGGAAATGAGCAATAAACATTCGTACATTAGCTTGTTTTGCCATCTCTTCAAGTTGTAAACGAATCTTCCCTTTCTTTGTGTGTGGTCTTTTTTTAGCCTCTTCTTTTACAAGCCCTTCCCCTTGCCTTCCATACGCATAAATATTATCAACTATCCCTAGTTTGATACCGTAATGTTTCGATACCTCTAATATGTTTATTAATAATTTCTCTTGCTGTTTCTCCCAATCTGAATACGGAATATTTACAACATGAAATATAATATCAACATCTTTAGCAGCATTCATTATATCCTCTTTTACAAATACATCGCCGGCTACAACTTCTACATGTTTGTTCCCAGAAAATAATGCACCTAATCTCTCCTTATTTCTTGCAAAAGCAACCACATGAATCCCTCGGCCACATAATTCGTTTACAATTGCATAACCCATTGAACCAGAAGCACCTAATACTAAAGCCTTTTTCATTATAAATCCCCTCCTAAATTAATTAACCACTGTTCAATTAATATTAAAAAGAAAATCACTTACATAAGAAGCGATTTTGAAATAAACTCTACATGTACCTTAGCCAAACCTTGTAGTTCTTCAAACGTTTGGCCACTTCTGCAATAATGTGCTACAAATCCATGTAATGATAAAAAAACAGACCATATTATCATCGCATTTAATTCCCCATCACATAAAAAAGAAATAACCTTCGCAAATTTTTCATAACTAACATTAGGACTATTTGCCAAACACTCTTTTAATTCGGCATCTTTAATTAAAAACATAATTTCATAATGACTCTGATTTCTTAGACCAAATTCAATAAAACCGAATAAAACTGCTCTTAGTTGCTCTTCTCTCGATAACTTTTGATTACAAATTTCATCTAACTTTTTGTTTAATAATTGAAAATCCTGTTCCACCATTGCGTAAAATAGCTCTGCTTTGTTTTTAAAATGATAATAAATCGAACCATGGCTATATCCAAGTTCTGTTGCAATTTTGCGCATTGAAGTATGTTGATATCCTTGTGCTATAAATAGCTCCCTAGCTACATTCATAATCATTTCTCTTGTTAGTTCTTGTTTAACTGCTTTCCTTGGCGACATATTTCATACCTCACACATATAATTAACCACTGTTCAATTATATTATATATTTTCAGAAAATTAATGCAACCCTTTTTTTGAAAAAATATACATTTTGAAATGATGGCATTATATGAAAGAATTTAGTATCATGATTCAAGGTACTATTTCAAGTTGGACGGAGGATACTATGAGCTTATTAACAGTTGAAAAATTAGGACATACATTTGGCGATCGTACATTATTTAAAGATGTATCTATGCGATTATTAGCAGGTGAGCACGTTGGATTAGTTGGTGCAAACGGTGTTGGTAAATCAACATTTATGAATATCATTACTGGTCAGCTTATTCATGACGAAGGTCGTGTAGAATGGACACCAGGCACACATTACGGTTACTTAGATCAGCATACGGTTTTAACGCCTGGACGTACAATTCGTGACGTACTAGCGGATGCATTTTTACCGTTATTCGAAAAGGAAACAGCTTTAAATGAAGTTACAGAAAAAATGGGAACTGCTACACCAGAAGAACTAGAAGAACTTCTTGAGCAAATGGCAGAAATACAAGATGCACTTGAAGCAGGTGGTTTCTATTTACTAGATATGAAAATTGAAGAGGCTGCACGTGGTCTTGGAATTGATGCTATTGGTTTAGATCGTGATGTTTCAGCACTAAGTGGTGGACAACGTACAAAAGTATTGCTTGCAAAGCTATTACTTGAACAACCAGAAGTGTTATTGCTTGATGAACCTACTAACTATTTAGACGTTGAACATATTCATTGGTTAACAACTTATTTAAAAGAATACCCACATGCATTCTTATTGATTTCTCATGATACGGAATTTATGAACAAATGTGTTGATGTTATTTTCCATCTAGAATTCACAAAAATGACACGCTATACAGCGACATATGAAAAATTCCTAGAACTAGCAGAAATCAATAAAAATCAACATATAAACGCTTATGAAAAGCAGCGCGAGTTTATCAAAAAGCAAGAAGACTTCATTGCAAAGAACAAGGCTCGTTATTCAACGACAGGTCGTGCAAAGAGTCGTCAAAAACAACTTGATCGCATGGAACTTATTGATCGTCCGGAAACAGCAATCAAACCTGAATTCTCATTTAAAGAAAGTCGTGCAAGTAGTCGCTTCGTCTTTGAAGGTGAAAATGTAGAAATCGGATATACACATCCGCTACTACCAAAGTTATCAATGACAATTGAGCGTGGTGAAAAAATTGCTATTGTTGGATGTAATGGTGTTGGTAAATCAACGCTACTAAAAACAATCTTAGGTAAAATTAAACCTTTAAACGGTAAAACAAGTCTTGGTGACTTCTTAGAGCCTGCATACTTTGAGCAAGAAGTTAAAGCTGATAATATAACACCAATTGATGATGTATGGAATACATTCCCTGGCCTAGACCAGCATCAAATTCGTGCGATGTTAGCGAAATGCGGATTAAAAAATGAACATATTTCTCGTCCATTAAGTCAATTAAGTGGTGGAGAACAAGCAAAAGTTCGTTTATGTAAGCTAATGGGTGAAGAAAGTAACTGGCTACTATTTGATGAGCCGACAAACCATCTTGATGTTACAGCAAAAGAAGAACTTAAGAAGGCTATGAAAGCATATAAAGGAACAATTCTCCTTGTATGTCACGAACCGGAATTCTATGAAGATTGGATCACAAAGGTTTGGGATGTAGAAAAATGGTCTCAAAATAGTAAGTAATCTTTAATAAAAAACTCCTTGTGTAGACAAGGAGTTTTTTATTAAGAATTTTTTATATTGTAGTATCCTATAAGGCGTAAGCGAAATTCTTTTAATTCCGGATAAACCTCTAAATTTGCTAACATGCCTCTAATTACCGGAATTCTTGGATTAAGCAATCGCATTTCCGCCTCTAAAACATCTAATGTTACTAGCAGCTCATCGTCCTCTAATTGATCAGCTAGAGTACGCTTAAATCCAATAATTTCTTTTAAAAAATGCTCTTTAACCTGTTCCTTAATGAGCTCTGATTTACAAAGAAATTCTCCAAGCTTTTCTTCGTGTAAAATAGGTTCTTCCGAAGATTCTACCAAGCCATCTACTAAATTATCTACTCTTTTTAAAATAAAAGCAGAGACGTAAGATAAATCAATTTCTGTTGCTTGTAAAATAATTAATTCTAAATACCCACGGCATATGCCTTCCACCATAATTACTAAATCCAATAAATATGGCATAATCTTTTCACCATAAATGGACAATAAACTATTTCGATAAAATGCATGAGACTCTAACTTCATCCGCATCATAAATTCTTCCACTTCTTTATTAAACGGAATCGCATTTTCTCTCGCATGCATAATAATAAACTCTTTATGCTTTTGTATATCATTAAACTGACAATGTAATTGTTTTGCAAATTTTTCACGTGGTAACAAAGACTCTTGCTCAATATCCAGCATTTTCTTTTGAATTTTGTCATAATAATATCGAAGTGTCGCTAATAAAAGCTCATCTTTTGATTTAAAATATAAGTAAAAAGCTCCCTTAGATATACCACTAGCTGTCACGATTTCCTGCACTGATGTCGCATTTACACCCTTAGTAGCAAATAACTTCATAGCCGATTCTATAATTAAACGCTCTTTTTCTTTCATATCTTCTCTCCTAAATTTAATCTCGCATCTTATTATGGATTTATTATACCATCTCTTTTTATTGACGATTGACCAACTGGTCAGTTATATTATGTATTAGACTGACCAGTTGGTCAATATAATACAAAGGGAGCGCAAACATGAACAAAATCATCAATTTCTCGTTAAAAAATAAGTTCGCAGTTTGGCTACTAACCATTATTGTTACTATTGCGGGAATTTACTCTGGCCTCAATATGAAGCTGGAAACAATTCCTGATATTACAACACCGATTGTGACAGTAACTACGGTCTATCCTGGTGCTACACCAGAAGAAGTAGCCGATAAAGTTTCAAAGCCGATGGAAGAACAACTACAAAATTTAAGTGGTGTTAACGTTGTTAGCTCATCATCTTTTCAAAACGCATCTTCTATTCAAGTAGAATACGATTTTGATAAAAATATGGAAAAAGCAGAAACAGAAATTAAAGAAGCTCTCACAAATGTAAAGCTCCCTGACGGTGTTAAAGACCCTAAGGTTTCACGAGTAAACTTCAATGCTTTTCCTGTTATTTCGTTAAGCGTAGCAAGCAAGAATGAATCTTTAGCTACCTTAACTGAAAATGTAGAGAAAAATATTGTACCGGGCTTAAAAGGACTTGATGGTGTTGCATCTGTTCAAATTGCAGGTCAACAAGTAGATGAAGTACAGCTCGTCTTCAAGAAAGATAAAATGAAAGAACTAGGACTAAGTGAAGATACTGTAAAAAATGTAATTAAAGGATCGAATGTATCTTTACCACTTGGCCTATATACGTTTAAAGACACGGAAAAATCAGTTGTTGTAGATGGCAATATTACAACGATTAAAGCATTAAAAGAACTCAAAATCCCAGCTATACCTTCATCACCTAACGGTCAAGGTAGTCAAAATGCTGGCGCTGGTGCACAAACGCCGCAAATGAATCCAGCTGCTATGAACGGAATTCCAACAGTTACATTAGACGAAATTGCTGAAATTAAAGAAGTTGGGAAAGCAGAATCCATTTCTCGAACAAATGGAAAAGAAGCAATTGGAATTCAAATTGTGAAGGCCTCTGATGCAAATACAGTTGATGTTGTAAATGCAGTAAAAGATAAAGTAAAAGATCTTGAGAAAAAATATAAAGATTTAGAGATCATTTCAACATTCGACCAAGGTGCACCTATTGAAAAGTCAGTTGAAACAATGCTAAGCAAAGCAATTTTCGGTGCTATCTTTGCGATTGTTATTATTATGCTGTTCCTACGAAATATTCGAACAACGTTAATCTCTGTCGTTTCAATACCACTTTCGTTATTAATTGCTGTTTTAGTCATAAAGCAAATGGATATTACGCTTAACATTATGACGCTTGGAGCAATGACAGTTGCTATAGGCCGTGTTGTTGATGACTCAATTGTTGTTATTGAAAATATTTACCGACGTATGTCGTTATCAGAAGAGAAATTGCGCGGAAGAGATTTAATTCGTGAAGCTACGAAAGAAATGTTTATTCCGATTATGTCTTCTACCATTGTGACAATCGCTGTATTCTTACCGCTAGGACTTGTAAAAGGTATGATTGGTGAAATGTTCTTACCATTCGCCTTAACTATTGTCTTCGCTTTATTAGCATCGTTACTAGTGGCTGTTACAATCGTACCAATGCTTGCCCATTCCTTATTTAAGAAAGAAAGCACGAGGGAAAAAGAGGTACATCATGAAGAGAAACCAAGCAAATTAGCAAATGGGTATAAACGTATACTTGAATGGGCTTTAAATCACAAAATTATTACATCTAGTATTGCTGTCCTTCTATTAGTTGGTAGTCTCGCACTTGTACCGGTTATCGGTGTAAGTTTCTTACCTTCTGAAGAAGAAAAAATGATTATCGCAACATACAAACCTGAACCAGGTCAAACATTAGAAGACGTTGAAAAAATTGCAACGAAAGCTGAGAAGCACTTCCAAGATAATAAAGACGTGAAAACAATTCAGTTCTCATTAGGTGGAGAGAATCCAATGAGCCCTGGTCAAACAAATCAAGCTATGTTCTTCGTTCAATATGATAACGACACGAAAAACTTCGAAAAAGAAAAAGAACAAGTCGTGAAAGATTTACAAAAAATGTCTGGAAAAGGTGAATGGAAAAACCAAGACTTCGGAGCAAGTGGCGGTAGTAACGAAATTAAACTATACGTTTACGGAGATAGCTCAGAAGACATTAAGCCTGTCGTAAAAGATATTCAAAATATCATGAAGAAAAATAAAGACTTAAAAGATATAGATTCTAGTATTGCAAAAACATATGCAGAGTACACTTTAGTCGCAGATCAAGAAAAGCTGAGTAAAATGGGCTTAACGGCTGCTCAAATTGGAATGGGACTTTCTAATCAACATGATCGCCCTGTTCTGACAACAATTAAAAAAGACGGTAAAGATATCAATGTATATGTAGAAGCTGAAAAACAAAATTATGAAACAATCGATGACTTAACAAATCGCAAAATTACAACACCACTTGGTAATGAAGTAGCTGTAAAAGATGTTATGACTGTAAAAGAAGGTGAAACATCGAATACAGTAACACACCGAGATGGCCGTGTTTATGCAGAGGTTAGTGCAAAATTAACATCTGATGACGTTTCAAAAGCATCTGCTGCAGTCCAAAAAGAAGTAGATAAAATGGATCTTCCTTCTGGTGTAGATGTTTCTATGGGCGGTGTTACTAAAGATATTCAAGAATCATTCAAGCAACTTGGCCTAGCGATGTTAGCTGCGATTGCCATTGTATACTTCGTTCTTGTCGTTACATTTGGCGGTGCCCTTGCACCATTCGCAATTTTATTCTCGCTACCATTCACAATTATTGGGGCCCTTGTTGCCTTATTAATCTCTGGTGAAACATTAAGTGTATCTGCAATGATTGGGGCGCTTATGTTAATCGGTATCGTTGTAACAAACGCAATCGTGCTTATCGACCGCGTTATTCATAAAGAAAATGAAGGTTTATCAACACGTGAAGCTTTATTAGAAGCTGGTGCAACACGCTTGCGTCCTATTCTAATGACTGCAATTGCAACAATCGGAGCTCTTATCCCGCTTGCATTAGGATTTGAAGGTAGCGGCTTAATTTCTAAAGGACTTGGTGTAACAGTAATTGGTGGATTAACAAGTTCAACGTTATTAACACTTCTTATTGTTCCAATTGTTTATGAAGTATTAAGCAAATTTAAAAAGAAAAAAACAAAATAGCAAAAAAATAACCTCGCTAACTGCGAGGTTATTTTTTATTTCCAAACAAGATTAAGAAATCGCCATAACCTTCTTTCTCTAATTCCTCTTTTGGAATAAATCTAAGAGCTGCGGAATTAATGCAGTAACGAAGCCCATTCGGTCCTGGACCGTCTGGAAATACATGCCCAAGATGCGAATCTCCCTCTTTACTTCTCACTTCTGTACGTGTCATATTATGACTCACATCCATCTTTTCTTTCACACTTGCTGACATAACTGGTTTTGTAAAACTAGGCCATCCACATCCACTATCAAATTTATCTAGAGAAGTAAACAACGGCTCACCTGAAACGATATCTACATAAAGACCTTCCTCTTTATGGTTCCAATACTCATTTCGAAATGGTGGTTCTGTACCATTTTCCTGTGTTACATAAAACTGCATCTCATTGAGTTTTTCTTTTAAATGAGCATTATCCTTTGGCCAATGTTCCTTAATAAAAGCATCTCGTCCTGAGCCTTTACGATATAACTCATAGCGGAATGTGTTTTTCTTATGATATCCTTGGTGATATTCTTCAGCTGGATAAAATGTAGCTGCTGGTAGTATTTTTGTCGCAATTGGTTTCGAAAAGCGCCCACTCTGCTCAAGCTCTTCTTTTGAAGCTTCTGCTTTTTTATGTTGTTCTTCATTATGATAAAAAATCACCGTTTCATAAGACTGTCCGCGGTCATGGAATTGTCCCCCAATATCGGTCGGATCAATTTGTCTCCAATATATATTTAACAATTCCTCATACGGCATTTTATTTGCATCAAATGTAATTTGTACCGCTTCATAATGTCCTGTTGTTTCCGAGCACACTTCTTTATACGTTGGGTCCTCTTTATGACCGCCTGTATAACCTGAAACAACCTGTATAATTCCCTCCATCTCTTCAAATGGAGAAACCATACACCAAAAACACCCTCCAGCAAATGTAGCCAATTCTACCTTTTCATTTACAGCCATTACTTCACCCCTATTCTATATTCTCCTTACAGTATGGCATAAGAAACATAATGTTATAAAAGAAAAAGCATCGAACATCGATGCTTTTTCTCTACTTCACTTTATTTTGTTCCAACATCCTTCTCCATTTCATCACTTGTCACATCTAAGACATCTAATAAGAAAATGAAAATTGGAATACCGATAATCAGTCCCCATACACCTAAGAAGTGCTCTGAGAAAATTAATACCATAAAAGTATAGAAAATCGGTAAATTTGTTTTTTGCGACATAAACTTCGGATTTAATACGTAACTTTCAAGCGCATGAATAACTGTTACGATAACTAAAATATAAACAACGTACATAATACCGCCAATATTGTAAGCAATCATACAAAGTGGGAATAACGAAATGATAACCCCCGCTACTGGAATTAAGCCAAGCAAGAAAATCATTAACGCTAAACCTAATAATTGTGGGAATCCTAATATCCATAATGCGATAACTGAAAGAACACAGTTAACAACAGCAATTAAAAATTGCGCTTCGATTACCTTTCCAAATGAACGTGCAAATTTCTTTCCGAAGTACTCAATTTCAGTATAGAAAATTGCAAGCCTGCTTTCTTTAAACTTTACAGTAAAACCAACAATACGAGATTTTTCTAGTAAGAAAAACAAACTCAAAATTAAAGAAAGTAAAACTTGAAGGCCAAATTTACCAACATTCGTAATCGATTTATACAAAATGTCTACGCCTTGTCCTACATATTTAGAAAGCTCCATATGATTGACAGCATTAACTGCATACTTAATTAGTTCACTATCTGGTGGGTTTCTTAAAAATACATTGAATTGGTAAATCAATTGTGAAATTTGTATCGTTAATACTGGTAAATATTTAAATAGCGTAATAGCAATTCCACCAATTAACATTACATATAGAAATGCTATAATAATTTTTCGATTAATAGGCATGAAATGATCTAATTTGCGGGAAATAAACTTTTGGAATCGATCCATTAAATACGTGAGAATAAACGTAATTAATATTAAATTCAACATACTTTGCAGCCCGTATAACACGAGAGCAAGTATTACTAATACGAGTAACCTCTGAAATCCTTTGCTTTGAAACAGGTTTTTTATTTGCATAATCGACGAATACTCTCTCCTGTCCTATAAACTAAAACGTTAATAAGTAGATTTCTCTCTTTTCTACTTTTAATTATTCATTCATATTAAGATTTTTATAAACTCATTATATGCCTATCTTAACAGGTATATAGTAGATTACTTCTTATTTTACAATACAATGACCTAATTCAAAACGTATTCTACATAGTATTAATGAAGATTTAAGGAAACTTACATTTTTTTAAATAGGTCTTACCACTACTGTAACATAAAAAGCAAGCTATCAGTAGAAATCTGTCCTACAAATAGCTTGCTTTTCTTATTTTTTAAGTAAGTTTTACTATCCAATGAATGGCATAAACATTGGGATGACAACTACTGTTACAACCCCAACTACCGTTACAGCAATACTTGCCATCGCTGCCTCTACCTCACCCATTTCAATTCCTACTGCAACTCCTAATGCATGGCCCGCTGTTCCAAGTGCTAAACCTTTTGCAATCGGATGCTTAACTCTAAATGTTTTTAAGAATAATGCCCCTAATGCGTATACGATAACTGCGTTGAAAATAACTGCAAACGATGTAATTGCTGGAATACCACCAATACTTTCTGAGATTGGTAACGCAATTGCTGTTGTTGCTGCTTGTGGTAGCATTGAATTCATTACTGCTGTATCTAAACCGATTGCTTTTGCAACAATGAACACGACAATTACTGAGCAAATAGATCCCACCACGATAGCCGATAAAATTTGCCACCAATATTTTTTCAACTTATCCACTTGCTTGTATAGTGGGATAGCGAATGCAATTGTTGCTGGTTCTAAGAAGAAACTAATCATTTTTCCGCCAGTATTATATTCTTCAAAAGTAAAGTTACCTACCTTTAGAAAGACAATCCCTAATACCATCGCTACAAATAATGGTGTAAATAAGAAGAATCCTTTTGAATGCTTGAATAATAACGTTCCGATCCCGTATGCGATTAATGAAACGACGATTCCGAAATATGGAGTCATTGTGCTTGCCATATTCATTACCTCCTAACAATATATAAATGCAATGGTTACGCAACCTTTCCGTGCTTGCGTCCTTTATTTACTACTTTCAATTCTTTTGTATCTTCTGTTTCTTTTTCATCTTTTCCTAAAATAAATTGTGCAAATAATCCTGTTACAGCTAGTAAAATAACTGTTGCTACAACAATTACAGTTAAAATTTGTACAAAATATTGTCCCATTACACCAAGAGAATTAATAACTGAAATACCTGATGGGACGAAAAGGAATCCGATAATACCTGTTAAAGCTGTTCCAAGTGATTCAACTTGCTCCAATTTAATAACTTTTAAACATAATAGACTAAATAAAATAACTAACCCGATTACCGATGAAGGCATCGGAATTGGTAAATGTGTTGCAATAATATTAGAAATTAACATAATAGCTGAGAATATGAATGCTTGTGATAAGAAACTGTATACTTTTTTCGTGCTCATTTTGGCCACCTCTTTCGATTTGGTACCTTTATTGTATAAGATGTAAGTAACGAGGTAAGCGTTTACATAACAGAACGTCAAATATACAGAATCAGTTACAAATATAAAAGGATGAAATACAAAAGCTGCTTCTTAAATACGAAGCAGCTTCTTGAGTTCTTTGGCATATGTACGGCTAACAGGTACTTTCGATCCTTCTTTCATGATTAAATTATAAGTAGAATTGAACCATGGCTGAATTTCAGTAATATGATTAATATTTGCAATAAAGCTACGATGGACGCGCATGAAGTTTGCTTGTGGTAACTTCTTCTCTAAAATTACAAGTGTATCATGTGTTACATATGTTTCCCTCATTGTTTTTACTGTTACTTTCCCATCTACAAGCCCTACATATATAATATCTTCAATATTCACAAGTACGATTGATTCTTCAATTGGTAATGCTAATTTATGCATCTCTGCTGTTACATCTGTCCCCTTTATTTCGTGCTTCGTTTCTATTTGCGCTTGTTTTTGTTTTTTATACTTCTTTAATGTTTGCACAATACGCTCTTCATCAAATGGTTTTAAAATGTAGTCTAACGCATCTACTTCAAATGCTTGCAACGCATATTGATCATAGGCAGTAGCAAATACAATTGCAGGTGGATTTTTCATCTTCTTTAATATATTCGCGATTTCAAATCCGTTATCATCGGATAATTGAATATCTAAAAATACAATATCTGGTCTACATTGCATTAGTTCTTCTAATGCGTCTTCCACACAATCAGCCTCACCAACTATCTCAACTTCTTTCGTTCTCTCTAATAAATACTTTAGTTCATCACGTGCTAACATTTCATCGTCAACTACTAATACTTTTAACACCTGGCTCTTCCTCCCCTACTTTTTTTGGAATAATAAAGGTAATCTCCGTCCCTTTATTTAATTCACTTTCGATATGAAGCATCGTTTCTTTCCCAAATAACCCAATAAGACGTTCATTAATATTATATAAAGCTGTTCCAGTCCCTTTCTTTGACGAAACTACCATCTTTCCTAATTGTTCTAAACGTTCTTCCTCAATTCCCTGTCCATTATCTTTTACTTCAAAGTGAACCATACCCTCTTTTTCAAAAACATGCACTTCCACTTCACACACTGGTTGCTTCTTCGGAAAAGCATGTCGCAATGCATTTTCAACCAATAGTTGAAGAACAAATGGTGGTACTAAAGTTGTCTTTAGCTCATCCTCAATATACATCTTTACCTCATACTTATTTGGGAACCTTGCTTGTTCTAGTGATAAGTATGCCTGTACATGGTTTAATTCTTGTTCCAGTGGAATCAATAACTGACGTGCTCCTTGCAAATTACAACGGAAATACACGCTAAGCTGTAATAATAACTTCCTTGCTTTTTCTACATCTGTTCGGCATAAAGCTGATACTGTATTAATCGCATTAAATAAAAAGTGCGGGTTAATTTGCGCTTGTAATGCTTTTATCTCCGCATCTTGAAGTAATTTACTTTGCAACTCAGCTTCTCCTAACTCTAACTGCGTGGAGAATATTTTTGCTAACCCTTCTGCTAATTCTTCTTCAACGCGACTTAACTGGTTAGAATTTTCGAAATACAGTTTTAATGTCCCTATCGTATTTCCATGTGAAGTTAGTGGAATAACAATAGCGGCTTGTAAGGGACAGCCTTCATGTTGGCAATTAATAACCTCACGTGATTTCGCCTTCATTATTTGCCCTGTATGTAAAACTTCTTTTGATAAACCAGTTATTAAACTATGTGAAGGAATATGGTGATCTGATGCTAATCCAACGTGCGCTAATATTTTCTCTGTATCTGTTAAAGATACCGCATCTGTTCCTGTAAAGCGGTGAATAATTTGTGCCACATGCTTACACGATTCTTCTGTTAAGCCTTGACGAAAATACGGTAACGTTTTATCAGCAATACGCAATACTTTATGAGTCTGAAGTGCTTTTGCATTCTCCTCCTGACGCAAAATAGCTTGTATCATAGAAAGTAAAATAAAACTTCCAAAACTATTTACAAGAATCATCGGTATCGCTATTGTTTTCACAACGCTAATTCCATCCTCTATAATTAATAAAATCATAAGCATTTCTAAAGATACGATAAAAACACTTAAAACTGCTGAAAACTTAGGAGTAATTGTACGGTTATATTTTTTGAAAATATATCCGATATAACCAGTTATAATCCCCGCTAAAATAGAAGAGATTGCGCAACTTAGCGCTGTCGTACCACCAAGCATATAACGATGAATACCAGCAATAAACCCTACTCCAACTCCTACGATAGGGCCACCAAGTAAGCCGCTAATACCAACACCCATAATACGCGTATTCGCAATTGTACTTGACGAAGAAACACCTTGTAACCAATTTTCATTCATAATTGTATTTCCCGCTATTTCAATCCCAGTGTAATTGCTTACAATTGTAAATACCGAAAAAATACAAATAAGCTTAAGCTTATCTACATAGCCATCCTGTTTATGAAGGAGGCGCCTGAAAGTTTTAATATGAGAGAGTAAAAATCCTAAAATAACTATAAGTCCGACTCGTTCAATCATCATGAGTACTAAATTTAGCATCTTTGATTCATTCCTTTTTATTTAGTTAGTTTTATTATGGGAAAATAATGAAGCCGACGTCAAGAAGAACGAAATGTTTTTTGAAATATTTCACACATAATAACTTCCTCTTTAATTGACAATCCAATAGAAGAGTGCTAAAAATAAAGTAATATAATACAGTCCTTTAACCCAACCCCGTGAGGTTGAGAAGGAAGTCGGAATACAATATACGTATGTTCTTTTTTGGGGATACGTATGCTTTTTTGGCCTTCTCATCATATCAGGTGAGAAGGCCTTTTGTTATTCTTCCATAGCGACTGTAGAAAATAAGGAGGAGTAATAATGAACGTCACTACTGATGTACAACAAACAACAGAGGAGACGAAAGCGAAAAGGTATAAAACATTATTCGGTTCTGCGCTAGGATATGCAGCAGAAGGTTTAGATATGTTGCTATTATCTTTCGTACTTGTCTATATTTTAAAAGAGTTTCACTTAAGTCCTGTTGAAGGTGGAAACTTAACATTAGCTACCACAATAGGGATGTTAATTGGTTCTTATTTATTTGGATTTATTGCTGATTTATTTGGCCGTATTCGTACAATGGCCTTCACAATCTTACTGTTTTCACTAGCAACCGCACTCATTTATTTCGCAACAGACTACTGGCAATTATTAATTCTTCGCTTTTTAGTTGGAATGGGAGTTGGTGGTGAATTCGGAATCGGAATGGCCATTGTAACAGAAACATGGTCTAAAGAAATGCGCGCTAAAGCGACATCTGTTGTTGCACTTGGATGGCAATTTGGTGTACTGATTGCTTCACTCCTTCCAGCATTTATTGTCCCACACTTTGGATGGAGAGCCGTTTTCTTATTTGGATTAATTCCAGCTTTACTAGCTGTCTATGTCCGTAAAAGTTTAAGTGAACCGAAAATATGGGAGCAAAAACAACGCTACAAAAAGGAACTATTGCAAAAAGAAGCTACAGGTAAATTAACAACTACTGAAGCAGAACAACTAAAACATATAAAAAAATTCCCACTTCGAAAATTATTTGCCAATAAAAAAGTAACAATTACAACAATCGGTCTTATTATTATGTCGTTTATCCAGAACTTCGGATATTACGGCATCTTCACATGGATGCCAACTATTTTAGCAAATAAATATAACTATACATTAGCAAAAGCGAGTGGCTGGATGTTTATTTCTACCATCGGTATGCTAATTGGAATTGCAATCTTTGGTATTCTGGCTGATAAAATTGGTCGTCGTAAAACTTTTGCAATTTATTATATTGGTGGTACAGTATACTGTCTCATTTACTTCTTCTTATTCACAGATTCCACATTATTATTATGGGGAAGTGCATTGCTTGGATTCTTTGCAAATGGAATGATGGGAGGGTTTGGGGCAATTTTAGCTGAAAACTACCCTGCTGAAGCTCGCTCTACCGCAGAAAACTTTATTTTCGGTACAGGACGTGGGTTAGCTGGATTTGGGCCTGTTATTATCGGCTTACTCGCTACAGGCGGCAACCTGCTTGGAGCATTGTCCTTGATTTTTATCATCTACCCAATCGGGTTAATTACAATGCTAATATGTGTACCAGAAACAAAGGGAAAAGTATTAGATTAAACGTAAAAGAGGAAGCATCTTATTTAAGATGCTTCCTCTTTTACGTTTTTATTTATTTTGATTTACTAGCCTTCTGAAATAAGAATGCAGTTTTATCTTCTTCTTTTACAATACCTTGTTTTAATGCTAATTCTCCCGCAACTTTAGGCGCTAACCATAGCATTGGGAATAATAAAATTGATACCGGAACTGCCGTCACTACGATAAACGATTGTAGCGCATTAATACTTCCTTCACCCATATATAAAAGAATTGCTGCAACTGCTCCCATAATAAGCGACCAAAATATTCGCAAACTAATTCTAGGATCTCCGTCTCCAGTCACTGCCATTGAAATGGAATACGCCATTGAATCTCCTGTTGTCACTACAAATAAAATTGTTAATAAAAGAAATGCTGGTCCAATAATATTAGAAAGTGGCAATTGCCCTGTAATTGCAATCATAGCTGCCGGCATACCAGATTCACTTAATGCGTCCGAGATAGAACCAGGATTCATTAACTCATAAAACACACCTGATCCACCTAATATAGTAAACCAAAACGTTGTAATAATAGGTGCGATAATTCCAATTGCAACGATGATTTCTCGAATCGTTCTCCCTCTTGAAATTCGACTCACTAAAATTGCCATCATTGGTCCGTATCCAATAAACCATCCCCAGAAAAAGATTGTCCAAGATCCTAACCAACTTGTATCACCACGGTATGTGCTCATCGGTATAAACTCACTTACATAAAATCCAAACGAAGAAACAAACGAATCAATAATAAATCCACCTGGCCCAAATAGTAATATGAATGCCATTAACAAAATTGCTAATCTAACATTTAAATTACTTATAATTTGAATCCCTTTATCAATACCTGTTACTGCCGATATGGTAGACACGGCCACTACACAAACAATAATTGCCAATTGAGTAGTAAACACATCAGAAATTCCAAATAATTCTTGTAACCCATAACTTGCTTGTAAACCTAAAAATCCAATGGGGCCAATTGTACCTGCAGCTACTGCAATAATTGCAGCTGCATCAATTATCGTTCCAAGCAGGCTCTTTCTTAATTTTTCCCCAAAAATAGGATATAAAAGTGTTCGAGGTTTTAGCGGCATACCTTTATGATAATGTCCATACATCATAACTACCGCACTAATTGTACCTAAAATCGTCCATGCTAAAAATCCCCAATGCATATAACTTTGTGCTAAAGCAGGCATGACTGCTTCTTTCGTTCCAGCAGATATACCATCATGTATTGGTGGCACCGTCATCAAATGGTACATTGGCTCTGCTGCTGCCCAAAAAACGCCACCTCCGGCAAGTAATGTAGACATAATAATAGCAAGCCATTTTGCCGTACTAATCTCAGGTTTTTCTAATCCCCCAAGTTTAACTCTCCCATATTTGGAGAACGCCATACACATCGCAACAATAAATGTACCTAATAATAAAACTTGCCAGAAGGCACCAAAATATTTAATTGAAAAAGCGAAACTGTTATTAATCGCACTCTCTACATAATCCTTGTTCAAAAAAACTGCAATTACAAATAATAAAAGTGAACCACCGCTAATAATAAATACAGGCCAATCAGTTTTTCGACTCTTCATCCTCATTTACACTTCCTCCTTCCTCAGCAATCTAAAAAAACAACTTTATTATGTTTTATTGTTTAAACCCAAAACAAAATAATTATATATGCATAACATTTTATCGACTTCCCACATACTTATGTTGTCCCTAAAAATATGCCAAATCCCTTATTAAAAAGAAAAAATCTCTTTCTCTTACATAAAAAAGCAAAACAAAAGACCTTATATTTCTATAAGGTCTTCGAAACAGAAATTTGATTATAACATAAGGAACTCCTTGGTTCAAAAATCCTCTTCCAAAAATAACCGAGAGTAAAGGCTTCCATTTGCTACATAACAGTAATTAAAAAAATTATATTTTGCAGAAAAAAACTGCACTAAATATTATTTATGAAAGAAATTTGGCTTCAAAATTTCATTCGGATACGGTTTGTGATAAATATGAGTGGTAGCTGGAGATAATGGTGGAATAAGCCACACCCAATTACCTGTTACAACACGACCACAAGCAGCTTCTTGCTTCTCAAATTGCTGAAATTGTTGTGCAGCAGTATGATGATCAACAATACTAACTCCTTGTTTTTTAAAAGAGTGTAGTACGGCAATATTCAACTCAATTAGCGCCTTATCCTTCCATAACGTACCGTTTCTCGATGTATCTAAATCCATCATCTCCGCAACAGCCGGAAGTAAATTATAACGATCATGATCCGCTAAGTTGCGCGCCCCGATTTCTGTTCCCATATACCATCCATTGAACGGAGCAGCTGTATAAGAAATACCGCCAATTTCTAAGCACATATCCGAGATCATTGGAACCCCATACCATTTTGCTCCAAGTGATGAAATAGGGTATTCTGGGTGTTCAATTGGCACTTCTTTTACTTCTTTCCTCGGAATTTCTTTATATGTAGGCGCCTTCCCGTTTATAGAAAACACAAGTGGCAATACATCGAAATTCGTACCTTCTCCTTGCCAGCCAAGCTCCTGACAAAAGTCCGTAAATGTAGCGGAATGAGAGTCACCGATCACTCCCATTTCTGTTTTATATCCTGCATATCGAATCAATTGGTGATTATAAATTCGTATATTATTTTCCTCACCTTGATATTGCTTAAAAATCGTAATGGTTGGTTTAACTTTCCCGTCGTTCGTTGCATATTTAATATGATGAATTAATGCATTATATACACCCTCTTCATCATTTACTTCGCGCGCATCTAATATGTGCATCTTACTCCAAAATAGTCTTCCAATACATCTATTACTGTTACGCCATGCCATTCGTGAACCATGAACAAGTTCTTCAAATGTATGCTCATATGTCCCTGTCTTCTCTACCTCAATTTGAATTTCTTTTATACGTTCTTCTATCAATTGTTCTTTATGAAGCTCTTTATAACAAATCGTAATAAAATTACTTGCTTCCTCTATTAATTGTTTCGTTTCACTCATAAACAATCTCCTTCTATTTCAACAAAACCCTGATACTTTACAGTATAAGCAAAAAGGATAGGAGTCACAAATGAAAGCGAGAGTGTTACTTTTATTGTAATATTTTTCAGAAAATTAACGAACTTACTATTGACTTCCATAGAAAATGAGTGTATTTTTGACTCAGGTAAAGTATTTTTACCTAGACCAACTTTTGAATAGAAAGGAGGGAATGTTATGTCTTCATTTCAATTGCCAAAGCTTTCATATGACTATGATGAACTAGAGCCACATATCGATAGCAATACACTTTCCATTCATCATGGAAAGCACCATGCGACATACGTAAACAATTTAAATGCTACTTTAGAAAATTATACTGAATTACATAATAAATCTTTAGAAGAATTGCTATGTAATTTAGATGCTTTACCGAAGGAAATTGTTACAGCTGTACGAAATAACGGTGGTGGTCACTATTGTCATAGTCTTTTTTGGGAAGTGATGAGCCCACGAGGTGGCGGTGAGCCTAATGGAGACGTTGCAAAAGTAATTGATTATTATTTCAATACCTTTGACAACTTAAAAGATCAACTTTCCAAAGCAGCTATTAGTCGTTTTGGAAGTGGCTATGGATGGCTTGTTCTTGACGGTGAGGAACTCTCTGTTATGAGTACACCAAATCAAGATACGCCTTTGCAAGAAGGAAAAATCCCCTTACTCGTAATTGATGTATGGGAACATGCTTATTATTTAAAGTATCAAAATCGGCGCCCCGAGTTTGTTACCAACTGGTGGCATACAGTAAACTGGGACCAAGTAAACGAGAAGTATTTACAAGCAATTCAATCGCAAAAACATTAGTCGTACGTATAAGGTAAATTTGGTAATGTAAAATCAGTATTGTCGAAATCCTCCAGAATCCCCCGGATTGCCACCGGGGGATTTATGATTACTTCATTGTATTTATATAATGTTTTAAAACATTTTTTATTTCTATTTTCAGCTCTCGGAACAAAAATCCAAATTCACGAGCCTTTCCATTATGTAACGTACAGTTAGTTACCTCATTATAAGGAGCTATATTTTCCCCAGCTTCCTGGATAAGTGCTTTTATTCCCGTCTTCTCTTCTATGAAATGAATAATTTCTTCCGTAGAAACTACCCCGTTACTACAGGCGTTAATTGGTCCTTTCACATTTTCCATTCCGCACCAAGCTAGAAACTCTCCTGCCTCTTTTTCATGTATAAATGACAAATTTCCATCTACATGATCCACAACGATAGGGTTTTGGTTCACAACACATTCAACGTAAAATTGTAACCTTTTCGTATAATCCTTTTCTCCAATAACAACTGGAAAACGCACTGCAACGACTGGGAATGTTGCATATTGAAATAAAACCGCTTCGGCTAATCGCTTTCCTTCACTATAATTAAAATCATTCCTATCTCCATATGTAATTGCATATTCGTATGGATTAAAGTCCTCTTCTAACAAGCTTAATGCAGGTTCATAGACAGCCATTGAAGATGTCATAATATACTTCTTCGTTTTTCCTTTCAAAACTTCACATACCATTTTCGCTGCATTTGAACTATAGCATAAATTATCGTATACAATATCATAACTTTTTCCTTCTAGACGCTCTTCTAGTAGTTTTCCATCTTCTCTATCGACAATTATTCTTTTTACTGCGTTACCAAAAGAATCTTCAGTAACTCCCCTCGTGGCAATTGTTACATCGTGTCCAGCTTGCAAAAGGTACTCTACTAAATGTTTACCAAAAAATCTTGTTCCTCCTAGCACCAACACTTTCTTCAATTTCATCATCCCCATTTTTGCAATTTATAAAATACTACTTCTTTTATTATAAAAGGCTACTATAAAAAAAAGCATGAAATCAGTTTAACGATTCCATGCTTTTATGCAGATAATATATTAACGGACTCTATATTTAAAAATACAATAACAAAAGTACAAAATAGAAATTACTGATACATAAACCCATAGTTCATATACAAATCCCTCTCCCCACACTCCCATAAAATAAAATAGTGAAGGTAAAGTCAATGTTACCCATGATTGTACGAAGGCGATTCTTCCGAGATATTGATTAATATTCTTTTTTTGTGTATTTAGCACAAAGAATAAGTACCAAAGTAATGCCCACATAAACCATGTTAACGCATTAACAACATCATGAAATTGAACAAATGAAACAACCATATAGAATAAGGCTATAATTGCTACCCAAATACAAAACCATCCTAGACCACTACTATCCATTCCCTTTATAAAAGTAACACCTACATATAAATAGGTTAATCCAAATAAGAAAGTAGCCGCATATGAATACACTGTCCAATTGCTTTGGTCAGAAATCATGATCAAATAAAACGGAATAATAATTTGTAGTGCACCCACAAATAAATTAAAAACACCCGCACTTTTCATCTCTGCTTTCCCTAATATAACAAGACTATTTAAAAATAAAGCTGCCCCTGAAAGTAATAATCCTACATAACCCATATATACTCGTGTGAAAATCTTTACCTTTCACACTTTTAACCTCCCCACACTATAAAGTGATACTTATATTATTTTTCTTCCCATTTAAAACTACATACATAATTTTTCATCTGTATAAGTCAGACCTCCTACCTTAAAAAGGAGCGAACTTAAAACGCTTTCAATAATAAATAATCCTATCAAAACATGAACTAGGATTCCTTGATTATAAACGGACTCTAGCGATGATACAAGTGTTGGAATACATTTCAATAATACGCTTTCAATTTCCATAAAAAATGAATAAAATAATACATTCCTCTATCTCATTCTACTACCTTCTAGCATAAGATATTGTAAAATCCTATCATTTTAAGAAAGGTTTGATATTTATGCCTCTTCATTATCCAAATCATTCTGTTTTTCACTCTACAGGTGTATTAACAAGAGAACCTGCAACTATTTCAGCGGTCATAAACATTGTAAATTTAGATGCATATTACGCTCACTATGTAAATATAGAAGTGTGGGATTGGTCTAATTATTCTAATCCTGTAAAGTTACCTGTATTAATTGGTGAAAATGCAGAAGTAGAATTCCCATATGTTTTACAAGGCAATCATCTCGCAGTCTTTTATGCTAATTTAGATGAGACTATTGATTTGTATGAAATACGTATTTCTTATCCCGCTCACTCCAATATTATTGCAAATTGTTTCGGGCGAAGTCTCCCACCATATACAAGTCAAGAGGGAAACACAGTATATCACAAACAACTTGTTCGAATTCATTAATTCCTCCTATTATGTAATAGGTGGTGGTCCGTAATACATTCTTTCTTATGAGAAAATTGTATTACGGACCTAAAACGCGATAGTAACCCTTAACAGTTTTTGATTGTTTCAAATCCTCAATTTTGTATAAGGAATAGGCTTGAATCAAAACCTTTAATTTCTTTTAATAAATTTACATATGCTCGCTGAAATTGCTCTTGTGTTGCTGGCTGATCATAAAATAAAACTTTAATCAGTTGGGGTTTTACAGGCAGTTGATCCCTCATCTATATCCTTTCCGATAATTTTCCTTATTTATAACAATACCTTTGTAGCACTTTTCAATCTTTATTCACTTACTACTAGGCTATATTAAATACACTTTCGTTCTAAGACGAGAAATAGAGCGCATACTTAATAATCAATACCTTTACTAATATTGAAAGTATCGATTCCTACACGTGTTGCCAGTCAAATATTCCTATAAAACAGGGAACGTTCTTTTCTAGGTTAGGTAATAAACTTAATAAAAAATGAATATAAAAAATGACCTCTTGCTTTTAAGCAAAGGTCATTTTTTTATTCATCATTAAACTTCTAAATAGCCATTTTTATTATTTGATTGCCATTTCCAAGAATCTGCACACATCTCTTCTAATCCGCGTGTTGCCTCCCAGCCTAATTCACGCTTTGCTTTCGATGCATCAGCAAAACATACTGCCACATCACCTGGGCGACGCTCTGTGATTTTATAAGGAACTTTCTTGCCCGAAACTTTTTCAAATGCTTCAACCATCTCTAGTACACTATAGCCCATGCCTGTGCCCAGGTTATAAGCATCTACTCCTGTTGTACTCATTACTTTCTCAAGCGCCTTTACGTGACCATTTGCTAAGTCCACAACATGGATGTAATCACGGACTCCTGTTCCATCTTTCGTTGGATAGTCATTTCCGAATACACTTAATTCTTTTAACTTACCTACTGCTACTTGCGTTACATATGGCATTAAGTTATTTGGGATTCCATTTGGATCTTCTCCGATACGCCCACTTTCGTGTGCACCAAATGGATTGAAATAGCGAAGTAATGCGATACCCCATTCTGCATCTGCAAATGCTACATCACGCATAATTTGCTCAATCATTAATTTCGTTTGACCATATGGATTTGTTGCACTTAATGGAAACTCCTCCGTAATCGGTGACGTTTCCGGGATACCATATACAGTTGCAGATGAACTAAAGATCATCTTCTTTACATTATGTTTCTGCATTACTTCACATAGCACTAACGTGCTTGTAATGTTGTTATGATAATATGTTAATGGAATCGCTACTGACTCCCCTACAGCTTTAAATCCTGCAAAGTGAATAACTGCTTCAATTACATTTTCTTCAAAAATTGCGTCAAGCGCTTCGCGATTTAAAACATCTTCTTTATAAAACTTAAATTGTTTTCCTGTTATTTCTTTCACTCGATTTATGGATTCTACCGAGCTATTCGAAAGATTATCCACTACTATAACTTCGTAACCGCTATTTAGTAATTCTACACATGTATGACTACCAATATATCCTGCTCCACCTGTTACAAGTATTGCCATAATTATAGTCCTCCATATTTCATTCATTATAAACTTCTCAAAGTATATCACATATTTCTTATCCTATGTTTAACATGCGAACACAGAAACTTACATTTTATCCCATAATAATTTTATAACATATACGATTCTAATCAGGTAATAAAAAAAACGCCACATAATAAAAATTATGTGGCGTTTTTTTATTAAATTACGTAACAATATACACTTAGAAAATGCGCAAGACTACCTAATAATACAAAAACATGAAAAATTTCATGATGTCCCATATATTTAAACTCTAGCCATTTTGGCTTTGTGCCATAAATAAATCCACCAATTGTATAAAAAATGCCCCCAAGTACTAAGAAAACAATACCTCCTGTACTTAAATTCTCAGCTAACGGTGCAAAGAACAAAACAATTAACCAACCCATCGTAATATAAATTGCTGTCGATAACCATCTTGGACAATTAAACCAAAACATTTTAAACACAATACCACAAATCGCAGTTGCATAGACTAAACAAAATAATAGCAAACCACTTGCTGAATTTAATGTAATTAAGCAAAAGGGTGCATATGTACCTGCAATTAATATAAAAATCATAGAATGATCTAGCTTCCTAAAGAAGTAAATAACACGTTCATTGGCCACAACACTATGATACACAGCTGACGCCGCATAAAGGACCATCATTCCAATACCAAACAAAATAACAGCTGTAATTGCAGCAAATGATGGCATCTTAATAGAAACTTTCACAAGCATAGCTAATAAGGCAATAAATGATAAGATCGCTCCACCTAAGTGAGTAAATGCGTTAACTGGTTCCCTTACATAAGTATTCATAATAACACCCCTCATATAATTACATGTAGTTTTGATAACTACATGTAATTATATACACATTTCTTTTTAAGGTCAACATTTACAATTCATTTGTTTCGTAATACCATATTTAAAGATATATTAAACATTAAGTTCCACTAAGTTATAAAAGTGAGGGATTCTACGTGGAAAATATAAATGAATTACTTGAGACATTACATTTAGAAAAAAATATTAAACTTGAGGATATTCCAAATGTTGACTTATATGTAGACCAAGTTGTCCAACTATTTGAGAATACTTATGCAGATACAACGAGAACTGATGATGAAAAAGTATTAACAAAAACGATGATTAATAATTACGCAAAAGGGAAACTATTCATCCCTATCAAAAATAAAAAGTATTCAAAAGAGCATATGATTTTAATTAGCCTGATTTACCAATTAAAGGGAGCTCTCTCCATTAACGACATAAAAAGTTCATTAGAAAATATAAATGACTCCTTATTAAACGATGATTCATTTGAATTAAATGCGTTATATAAAAATTATCTTGCTCTTACTGCAAGCAATGTCGAAAACTTTAAACAAGACGTAAATAAACGTGTTACAGAAGTAAATAAGATTTCTTCCTTAGAAGGTACAAAGCTAGAAAAATTTCTACTATTAACATCCTTCGTGACTATGAGTAATATGTATAGACGTTTAGCAGAGCAACTAGTTGATGATTTGAAAAAATCATAAATAAAAAACTATCCACCTATTAAAGTGGATAGTTTTTTATTTACTTAATTGCCTCATGAACTTTTAATTGTTTCCCTTTAATCGTTGTAGTCTTCATGACTTTCAAGACAAGTGGTCCTTTTCCATTTAATATTTCAACGTAAGAAACGTTATCTTGTATCGTAATAATGCCTATATCTTCTGCTGTAACACCTTTAATTTTAGCAATTGTACCGACGAAATCTACCGCTCTAATTTTCTTTTTCTTCCCGCCATTAAAGTACAGCTTCATAATGCCTTTGTTTATGTCCGCATTTTTATCTTTCTTAATAATTGGTTTAGCATGTATCTTTTCTTCAAATGCAGCTTTCTCTTTCATAACTTCTTCTTTTGAAGGTCCAATTGCCTTTGGAATTTCAAAACCAATATAATCCTCAATCTCTTCTAAAAATCTATTTTCATATGGTGTTATAAATGTAATAGCTTTTCCACTATTTCCAGCTCGTCCCGTTCTTCCAGTACGATGTACATAGCTTTCTTTTTCAAGTGGAATATCATAATTAATAACATGTGTAATATTATCAATATCAATTCCTCTCGCAGCTACGTCTGTTGCTACTAAATAACGGAATTTTCCTTTTCTAAAATCATCCATGACTTCAAAACGATCTTCTTGTACCATACCACCATGTATTTTGTCACAAGGATAATTAGCTCGTTTTAGCTGTCTATATACATGATCTACATTTTCTTGTGTACGGCAGAAAATAATACAACTATCAGGATTCTCAATCATTGTTACATCTTTAAGTAGTGAAAACTTCTCGTCTTCTATCGCCTCAAAAAGAGTATGTTCAATTTTATCCGTTGTAATCCCAGCTGCTTTAATTTCAATATGAGTTGGTGAATTCATATATGTACGAGACAATTTTTCAACATCTTCTGGAAGTGTTGCTGAAAATAACATTGTCATTCTTTTTGTAGGTAATTCATCAATAATTGCCTCTACTTGATCGATAAAGCCCATATTTAGCATCTCATCTGCTTCATCAATAACTAAATACTTCAAACACTCTAAAGAAAGGGTACCCTTCTCAATATGATCCAATACACGACCAGGAGTCCCAACTACAATGTGTGTCTTTTGCTTTAATTCTAATTTTTGACGTGCAAATGGAGATTTCCCATAAACTGCCGCAGCCTTAATCCTTTTGAATCGACCTATATTTGTAATATCTTCTTTTACCTGCACCGCAAGCTCTCTCGTTGGTGTTAAAACTAATGCTTGTGGTTTATTCTCTTCCCACTCCACCATTTCACAAAGTGGAATACCAAATGAAGCTGTTTTTCCACTTCCAGTCTGAGACTTCACAACAAGATCCTTCTTTTGTAATGCGACTGGAATAACCTCACCTTGTACTTCTGTTGGATGATCATATCCTAACCCAGTAAGTGCCCTTACAATTTCCTTACTTAATTTATAATCAGAAAAACTTTTTTTACTCATATATTAACCTCATTTTATTATGTATTATTTTCTTTTTTATCTTTTGTATACGTTACTATTACCCTACTTATTATACTTGAAACCTTACATAAAAAGGTGGTTCATACCAGATTCCTCTTTTTATATAGAAATAAACCTTATCATTTCATATATTGTTCAACTAATTGATAACATCTTTTGCTCGTATTGTTAGCATTGACTCTTTCATGGTATCCTCCATCCCACTCCAAAAAAATAAAAAGAATACATACAACCTTATATAATTATCTCAATTTTTCAATCTTTACCATAAACGAACAATATAAATAAAAATACATTTTAAATTCGTTTTTAACGTTATTTTTCAGATGTAACATCTAGTTTTTCAAAAAATGTTAAGAAATCCTTTGACTTCTTAATAAAAATAATGTAAATTATCCTATGGACGAACATTTTTGATTAATAAAAATAAAATATTCGTATTTTAGGGGTGTAAATGATGGAAAACGTATTCGACTATGAAGATATTCAATTAATTCCTGCAAAATGTATTGTAAATAGCCGCTCTGAATGTGATACAACTGTCACTTTAGGAAAACATAAATTTAAATTACCTGTCGTGCCTGCAAATATGCAAACGATTATTGATGAAAGAATCGCAACTTATTTAGCTGAAAACAATTACTTCTATATCATGCATCGTTTCCAACCAGAGAAACGAATCTCATTCATTAGAGATATGCAATCACGTGGATTAATCGCTTCTATCAGCGTTGGTGTAAAAGAGGACGAATATGAATTCGTACAACAATTAGCTGCTGAGCAAATTACACCTGAATATATCACGATTGATATCGCACACGGTCATTCTAATGCTGTGATCAACATGATTCAACATATAAAAAAACATTTACCAGAGAGCTTCGTTATCGCTGGAAACGTTGGAACTCCAGAAGCGGTAAGAGAATTAGAAAATGCTGGTGCTGATGCAACAAAAGTTGGTATTGGACCTGGTAAAGTTTGTATTACTAAAATTAAAACAGGCTTCGGAACTGGTGGTTGGCAGCTAGCTGCACTTCGCTGGTGTGCAAAAGCTGCAAGTAAGCCAATTATCGCTGATGGTGGTATTCGTACACACGGCGACGTAGCTAAATCTATTCGATTTGGGGCAACTATGGTCATGATCGGTTCTCTATTCGCTGGTCACGAAGAGTCTCCAGGGGAAACAATCGAAAGAGATGGCAAACTTTATAAAGAATACTTCGGTTCTGCTTCTGAATTCCAAAAGGGTGAGAAGAAAAACGTTGAAGGTAAGAAAATGTTCGTTGAGCATAAAGGTTCTTTAGAAGATACGTTAATCGAAATGGAACAAGATCTTCAATCTTCTATCTCTTACGCTGGCGGAACAAAATTAGATGCTATTCGTACTGTAGATTATGTTGTCGTGAAAAACTCGATTTTCAACGGCGATAAAGTATATTAATTCTTAAATTTAAAAAGAAGGACAAGCATAAAAGTGCTTGTCCTTCTTTTTAATATATAAAAACATAAAATATTTTTATTTTACTGAATTTTCTAGTATCATGTTTTTAAATAGTCTTAATGAGGAGGAGATAGACTTGAAAAATGTAATGGAAAATCGCCTTAATCGCGCAGAGGTGCCCGCTGAACTAACATGGGATTTATCCGATTTGTATAATTCTGATGCCGAATGGCATACCGCATTAAACGTATTAGAAAATGATATACAGAAACTTGATACATTTAAAGGACGTTTACATACCAACTCCACAACTTTATTAAATTGCCTACTTTTAGAAGAAGAGCTTTTAATGAAGTTAACAAAACTGTATTCATATGCAAATTTAAAAGAATCTACTGATCGTACAAATCCAGTTATTCAAGCGAACTCTTCCAAAATTTCTGCTTTATGGACGAAAGTACATACTGCACTATCCTTTATCCATAATGAAATTCTCTCACTTGAAGAAGGAACAATTGAAAAATATTTAACTGACGAAACAAAACTTGAACCTTTCCGTAAGTCGTTACTAGAGATACTCAAAAAAAGGCAGCACACTCTCTCTCCTGAAACAGAAGAAGCACTTGCTGCACTTGGCGAAGTTCATAGTTCTCCATACAAAATTTACGGCATGACTAAATTGGCCGATATGGATTTCACTTCTATACAAGACGAACAAGGAAACGAACTCCCTGTTTCATTCTCATTATTTGAAAGCAAATATGAATTTTCTCCAAGCACATATATACGTCGAAAAGCATATTCATCATTTGTTTCCACACTAAAACAATATAAAAATACAATTGCCACAACATATGCTACTGAAGTTAAAAAACAAGTAACACTTTCTCGTTTACGTAAATATGAATCCGTTACCCATATGCTATTAGAACCACAAAGAGTTCCACTTGAAATGTATAACAACCAACTTGATATTATTTATAAAGAATTAGCACCTCATATGCGCCGTTTTGCAGATTTAAAAAAGAAAGTATTAGGACTCGATCAAATGCTTTTCTGCGACTTACATGCACCTTTAGATCCCGAATTTAATCCAGCTATTACTTATGAAGAAGCAGGCACGCTCATTCAAGATTCTTTAAAAGTATTAGGCGATGAATATAGTTCAATAATCCAAAAAGGATTCAAAGAAAGATGGGTAGATCTTGCAGATAACGTAGGCAAATCAACCGGGGCATTTTGCTCAAGTCCATACGGCTCTCATCCCTATATTTTAATTACATGGCAAAATACGATGCGTGGATGCTTCACATTAGCACATGAATTTGGACATGCTGGTCATTTCTATTTAGCAAATAAAAACCAACGTATCATGAACGTACGCCCATCTATGTACTTTGTTGAAGCACCATCAACTATGAATGAATTACTATTAGCTCAGCATTTACTAGCGACTACTGACGATAAGAGAATGCGCAGATGGGTCATTCTACAACTACTCGGCACATATTATCACAACTTTGTTACTCATTTACTTGAGGGTGAATATCAACGTAGGGTATATGCTCTAGCAGAAGAAGGACAGGCCCTTACAGCTACAACTTTAACTGAAATTAAAACAAATGTCCTTTCGACATTCTGGGGAGATTCTGTAGAAATCGATGAAGGTGCGGGCTTAACTTGGATGCGTCAGCCTCATTATTATATGGGTCTATATTCTTACACATATTCCGCAGGCCTCACTACAGCTACTGCAATAGCTCAAATGATTAAAGAGGAAGGACAACCTGCTATTGATCGCTGGTTAGATGTGCTTCGCGCTGGTGGTACAATGAAACCACTTGAACTAATGAAACATGCCGGAGTAGATATGTCAAAATCAGATGCAATCCGTAAAGCTGTTTCTTACGTTGGTTCATTAATTGATGAATTAGAGCATTCTTATCAAGAATAAAAAATAAGCCCTCGCTTTATGAGGGCTTATTTCATATTTACTTCCCAAACCTTTTACGATATCCACATTTCCTACAAAGCTCTTCAACCGCAACTCTTTTTGAAAATCCATCGACAATGTTTGTTGCTCTTTCACCTTCTATAATGTTAGAAAATGAATCATTATTAATATTTCCAAGGTTAATAATCCCTTCACCATCTAAACAACAAGGAATAACCGTCCCATTCGCTAAAATCCCTGCCTGATTACGAAGTCCATGACAGAATCCTTTCCCGTCATCCTCTTCTTCATGTAATGCTGGCCACTGGAATTCATAGTCTTGATTAATAAAGACACGTTCTGCAATTTTTATACCTTTTCCTGGTGTAAGCTTCTCTTCAATCTGATAAGATAGATCAAATTCATTTTCAATTATGGATAATAACTCTCTATTTTTCTGGATTTCAGCATTTGTTTTATTATCCTGAGTTAAATTCCATAACCTTAACGATACAATTAAATCTGATTGACTTGTCGCTTCCCTAATGAAGGAAAGTATACTCCTTACATAGCCCTCTTTATCTTGCGAACCTGGGTGTCCATCAAAACTATGCAGTGAAAAATTCATTTGTCTTAACGCGGGCTTATTTAACAGCCTATGCCTTCTCTTATTAATTAACGTTCCGTTCGTTGTAATATTAACTTTAAACCCTTTTTCATGACTTAAGTCTAATAGCTGATCTATTTTCGGATGGAGCAACGGCTCACCCTTCACGTGCAAATAAATGTAGTCTGTGTGAGGTTTAATTTGGTCTAATCTTTTAGCAAAATCCTCTACAGAAATGAATTGCTTCTGCCTTTCCGTCGGCGGACAAAAGCTACACGCAAGATTACACACACTCGTAATCTCCAAGTAAAACTTCTTAAACTTCTTCACCTTTAATTCCTCACTTCTCTAACTACTTATACTTTTTCCTCTTCATATTACAGCATATTTTTATAGAAATAGAAACATACTTATTTTAGGAAATGTACATACCATCTAATAATGTTTAAAAGACCATCGGTAATTTTTGTCCAATGGTCTTTCCCACTATTAATTATCTTTAACCTCTTTTACATACTCCCATGTTTCACCTTGATCTTTTGATTGATAAAGTATACTACTATTACCATTGTAGTCTCCATCTGCTCCTTGCCCTACTAGCATGTTAAAAACTCCATCCTTCTCATAAGGCAGATTAGGAAAATCAAACGGATTTATTACCTGTCCACTTTCTAGTTTCACTTCATAATTTGTATAGCTCAACTTTTTAAAAGTTATACCCCCATCATCTGTACGGTATAACCTCCCTTCATTTCCAGAGGGTCTGGCTGCCCTTAAAAATCCGAGCTTTTCATTAAAAAAGATGATTCCTGATGCACTACCTACCGCTTCATTGAACGGGTCTTCATTTATAACTCCCCATGTTTCCCCTCCATCAATTGTCTTGCTTAGTGAATAAAAGGTGCTCCCTAATGCTTTATCTGTGACATCTAGTTTATAACCAACTTCTTTTGAAAAGTAAAATTGCTCATTATTATTAGTTAAATTCTTCTTTTTCTTTTTAGAACTACTTTCCTTACTCCAATTTGGGTCACCTAGTAAATTATATCTAGCAGGTACTACCTCTTTCTCTTTTCCAGGGATAAATATAGATACCGTATATCCAATTATTTCGGACTTTGCTTCTTCAAGCTTCTCTAATTTCCCATCTTTATTAATATTAATAATTCCTTCTCTGTTGTAACCCCAGTTCCTTTTCCCATAATAGACCAGCCCATACTTATCTTCATTCCACTTACTTACAGTTTGTTTAACTGGAATGGCTTGAACTGTTTTAATTAAGGGTTTTACTAATTTATCTTCATTATAATCAGCGTTAACATACCCATTTAATCCTACAAAAATATATTTTGATTTATTTTTATTATAAGATATTAAGTAGCTTTCCTCTTTTCCAGCAGCATTTTTCCCATAAAGAAAAGTATCAAATGATGTAATTGTTCCATCTGATTTAAATTCCAAAGTAAAATCATCCGACATATATAACTTCTTTGGCAAAGTATATTTCTTATTTATATCTTCAAAAATGCCCTCTACACCATACTTATATATATTATCACGCTCAAGTTTAACTGATCTTTCGTTTTTTACGCTTTCTATAAACCATGCTAGTTTACCGCCATAATTCGTTGCACTTTTATAAATTTTTATCCCATAAAAAGACGTTATAAGGATAAGTATTAGAACAGAAATGTATTTCCATCCCTTTACATTTAATAATTTGGATGATTCGCGTTCCCTATTTTTCACAATTTTAATTGTAGTAAATATAATGATAAGTATTAGAAATGCTATAGATAATAACCAAATATAAATATTATTATTCATTCTCCCATACATACATAATAAAGCTAACTCATAACAAAAAATCCAGTATACGATTATTACTAATGGATTTTTTAGTAATGATGCCAATATTTTTTTCATATCTTCCTTAAATATGTTAATCCCCCCTAAGTACATCTAATACTTCTTTTTTCCTATATTGAGTATACTTGATTTCACCAGGCACTTGCATACCCCCATATTTACTGTACATCTTCATTACATATCGGTTAAATCTAAAATAATAAAATGCGTATAAAAAAGCACTCTATCTTGTAAAGATAAGTGCTTTTTTCTTGATTATATTTTTTATTCAATATACAGCCAATAATACTTCATGTTGGTACACAAGGCATGATTAATTTCGGATCAATATTTATGATACAGTTCACCGTAACTAATCTAAATAAGTTTACTTTTTATTATCTTTATAATTAAATTTAACAAAAAAGGTAGTGCCTTCCGATCCTGTTTGAATTTCTATTTTTGCATTATGGCGGGCAGCAATGGCATAACATACACCTAACCCCAATCCAGTTCCATTATCTTTGGTCGTGTAAAATGGCGTACCCAGTTTCTCTAAGACTTCAGGCCTGATACCTTTTCCTTGATCGTGCACTGCAAGCACCACACAATTTTGACCTTCCTTGTAGGTGCTAATGGTTAGAACTTTCCCTGTATTCATCGCTTCTAAGCCATTACGATATAGATTCATTAATAATTGCCTTATCTCATTACGATTTAAAAGTAATTCCGGAATGTCATTTGTATCGACTTGAATATATTTATTTTGATTATACGTATCAATCTTTATTAAAGGGATAATATCGCGGATAATTGAATTTAAATCTAACATCTGCAAATCTAATTTCCTTGTATTACCCATTGAGAGAAATTCAGTAATAATAGAATTGGCACGGTTAAGTTCTTCAATCATTAAATGAAAGTACTTATTATGTTTCTCATAGGTATTCTCTTCTTTTAATAACTGCAAAAATCCTAGTACCGTTGTCATTGGATTTCTAATTTCATGGCTGATACCTGCTGCCATTTGCCCTATTAAATCAATGTTAGATAATCTTTTCAATTCCTGTTCATATTTCTTTTTTTCCGTTATGTTTTTAAAAATACAGCAAATACCATCATCATACGGGTATGCAATAACTTCGTGCCAATATTCATCTGCAGTAGAAAGAAATTCGAAATGAACTGTAGTTCGCTCTGACATCGCACGATGAAATTCCTTATACATAACTGTGTCGATGTCACTCGGGAAAACATCCCATATATTCTTTCCTAATACATCTTTTGCTGTTTTTCTTTGCGGAAAATATTGGTGCTTATTTACGTACGTAAATTCCCATTTATTATTTAAAGTAAAGAATCCATCCGTAATACATTCAATCACACTTGTAACTTTTTCATTAGCAGCAGCTAGCTCTCCCGTTCGCTCTTTCACTATGCTTTCTAGTTGATCCATATATAACAAATTTGAAAACGTAGGGGCTGTGGCATCAACGATAGATTTTGCTAGTTGAATTTGAGAATTATCGTAATTGTGAGCTTTTCCTTCTTTGCCAACGACGATTACCCCTAATACTTCTCCCACTGAAACCAATGGAATCATCAATAGATCCTTACTATCTATATTTTTTGTTTGAATAACCTCTTGGATCTTGGCTTCATAGCTTTTCTCTGTCCGATCCGCTTCTGTCCAATCACAGCCCTTACTTAATTTCGTTGTTTTAATCGTTGTTTTGTCTAGCGAATCTAGAAGATGGGCAGTCATATTTTTACTCTCTAAAATCTGTTCTAAGTAAAAAAAGCATTTATCAAAACTCTCCTGTATCGAAGAACACATTGATAAATCACGGGTAACATTTAGTAACAGCTGCTTCTCAGCAATAAGGTTTTCCTTTTGTGTTAAATTATTTGCGTTTTGAATTGCGACCGCGGCCATATTTACATAAGCTTCAACACTTTGAATTTCTGAATCTGTTAAGTTCATCGGAATCCCATAATCAAATAAAAAAACCAGACCAAATAACTCTTGCCTAAATGAGATAGGCAGAGCTAATAAGGACTTAATTTTAAACGCATCAACTGGTCTCGGATCTGGTCGATGATCCTTTGAGGTATCAGGAATATAGATGGTTTTTTTCGTTTCAATAACTTCTTTTGCCAGTAAGTCTATTTCAGGATCAATTACCTGAGTATCGAGCGTTACGCCATTTATGGTCTCTGGTTTTCCTGCAAACCCTCTAAATGTTCCATCTTCCTGTGGTAAATAAATTCCAACAGCATCGCACCTAACAATCTCCTCTGATATCGCCATTGTCACACGCTGCAATACTTCACGTAGTTCTAATTTCGTATTTATTATTTTTGTTATATTCGCGAGCCTAGAATATCTCGTCTGATCACTTACCATTCACATAGCCTCCAGTTATAGGCATAATAAAATAAATATGATAATATCAGTGTCTTACCTTTATTTTACATAGAATATCTTACTTATGATACGGTTCCCCACGATTAATCCGAAACGCTCTATACACTTGTTCAAGCAATACTAATCGCATTAATTGGTGTGGTAATGTCATCTTTGAAAAAGAAAGTGATTCGTTTGAACGCTTCATCACTTCTGAACTTAGTCCGAGTGATCCACCAATTACAAATGCGACTTTACTCTTTCCGTATGTAGCAAGGCGATCTAGACTTACCGCAAATTCTTCTGATGACTTTTGCTTTCCTTCTATAGCTAATGCAATCACATGCGTGTCATCAGAAATTTTATCCAGTATACGTATACCTTCTTTTTCCTTTACAATTAACATTTCTGCTTCACTTAAATTTTCTGGCGCCTTTTCATCGGGCAATTCAATTACTTCTACTTTTGCGTATGCTGATAATCGTTTTAAGTATTCTGCTATACCTTGTTTCAAATATTTTTCTTTTAATTTCCCAATTGAAATAATCGAGATATTCACACGTATCATCCACCTTACAAACATGTTATCCACAAAACTTATCCACATATCCACAAACACTACCCACATATTGTGTGAGAATCTGTGTTCGATACAACATATGTCGCCTCATTTTGACAAAATTCACATGTTTTTTTCTCTTTTTCTGAGTTATCCACATTGTTGATAACCGGCGCAACTTCACACTCATCCACAATAATATCTAACGCTAATTCAACATGTTCTAAACAACAAGGTAAATTCATTTTCTTCACCTCACTTTTCTACAATAGAAAACAGGAGGTAGGCCCTCCTGTTTTTAATACTTTTGAATGCCTAATTTCACTGTTGTTGTTACTCTTTTTGTACCACGATAAAACGTAAGAGTCATTTTATCATTAATTTCCTTATCATATAAGGCCGTGCGGAATCCAATAATATCGCGAATCGGTTTTCCATCTACTGCCACAATAACATCATGTTCTCTTAAACCAGCATCTGCGCCTGGCGAAGGACTTTTCACATCCAAAATACAAACCCCTTCTGTTACAGTACCTGGTAAATGTAATGTTTTTGACCAATAATAGTTTGGAATTTCATTTAATGACCTAAGTTCAATCCCAACATACGGCCTTCTTACTTTTCCATACTTCTCAAGTTCATTCATAATCGGAACAGCCCTAGTCACCGGAATAGCAAGTCCGATTCCTTCTACTTCTTTTGCAGCAATTTTCATTGAATTAATACCAATTAATTGTCCTGCTGCATTTACAAGCGCACCGCCACTATTCCCCGGATTAATCGCCGCATCCGTTTGTAACACTTCTACTTGCCAATCATAGTGTCCATCTTGATCTAAATCTACAGGGACAATACGTTCATTAGCTGAAATAATACCTTGTGTAACAGTTCCAGAGAATTGCAGTCCGAGTGGATTTCCAATCGCAATGACTGGCTCTCCTCTGCGAACAGTATTAGAATCGCCGATTTCAATTATTTTTTTCACATGCTTTGCATCTATTTCTAATACAGCTAAATCTGTGACTACATCGGTTCCTAATACTTTTCCAGGAACCTTCTTACCGTCACTTAAACTTACTTCAATACGATTCGCTCCAGCTACAACATGATTATTCGTTACAATATAAGCTTGACCATTTGTCTTTTTATAAATTACTCCTGATCCTGTACCAGCCTCTGAATCTGCCTCTGAAAAGTTATCTCGTTGAATGTTAATAACGCCCACAACAGCTTCAGATGCACGGTCAACAGCATCTACAAAGCTAATCTGTTTAATTCCTTGAGCTTCGGCCATATTACTTCCGCTTGCTTCAGCTTGCGGAAGCGTATCAGCAGAATTTGAAAATAAAGGAGCTCCAAACGCAAATAAAGAAGCTCCTACAATTGTTCCCGCTATACTAGAAAGAACTATACCTTTATGCTTCTTTTTCCCTGCACGTTTCATACGATAATTTTCTTCATCAATAAAGGACATATTTGTTCACCCATCTTCCTGAAAACAACTATATTCACCTTTATTGTTTACTAAAATGAAGAATTATACGTATTGAATTTTTGTAGGCATTTTTGGATCTGTATCGTGAATTTCAAAGGATTCACCCACTCCAAATCCTTTTTCCTCTAGTACTTGTGATACTGACATACGAGCTAGTTCTTTCATGTTATTATCTAAGCTTAAATGGGCTAAATAAATATGCTTTGTCTCATCTGTAATTACATCTGCCATTGCTAATGCAGCATCTTCATTACAAACATGCCCAACGTCGCTTAAAATACGTCGTTTAATGCTCCATGGGTAACGTCCCATACGAAGCATTTCCACATCATGATTACTTTCAAATACGAAAGCATTAGCTCCCTTAATAACGCCCTTCATACGGTCGCTTACGTATCCCGTATCTGTAATAAGTGCTAATTTCCTATTATTGTTATGGAAAGCATAAAACATCGGTTCTGCCGCATCATGAGAAACTCCAAATGATTCGACTTCAATATCACCAAATGTTTTCACATCCCCAACTGAGAAAATGAATTTTTGCTCAGTTGGGATATTTCCTATTAAATGTTCCATTGCATTCCATGTTTTCTCATTCGCATAAACGGGTAAATCATATTTACGCGCCAATACACCTAACCCTTTAATATGATCACTATGCTCATGTGTTACAAGAATACCTGATACATCATTTATATTCAGTTCTGCTTGTTTAAATAAAGCCTCTGTCGCTTTACCACTTAAACCTGCATCGACTAGTAATTTTTTTTCATCGGTTCCTACGTATAGCATATTTCCTGTACTTCCACTTGCAAGTACGCTAAAATGCAACCCCATTCTTTCTCACTCCAGTATGTTCATCAACCACTTGATTTTCCTTTTCCCCTAATTCCATAACTTGTCCTTCAATTGCATTCACAAAGAAGTCCTGTTTCTGCTCCGTTTTTAAATTCCACGTTGGAGCAAGTACTTGGTTATTAGAAGTAGATGCGGTAAGAGTGGCATAGCCAATTTGTGCTTCTTTAACATGCGTATTTCCATGAATTTTATTTTTTAAATACAAATTTTCTAAAGCTGTTTGAGCCGTAATAATTTCTTGCTCTTTCGTTTTTTCACCTTCGCCCATTTCTTTTAAATCAGTTAGCATTGTCTGCGTATATGAAACAAGTTCATTTTTTTCATTTAATTCCACAACAATCATCGCCTGATTATTATAGAAAATAGGCTTATCTTTATATTTTTGGAAGAAATAAATTTTAGAGTCTTTCACCGCTCCAAATTCATACTTTTGTCCATCCAATACATAGTTCTTCAAAAATTCATTATACTTATCTTTTGATAATGATTTCGTATTTAAAAAAGGCTCTTTTAGCTTACTTTCTATCTTGTACATATTTTGTATATGCGCCGTTTGATTTTTCAAAGACTGTATATCATCTTCTTTAAAGGCTTTATTTTCCGCTCTAATAAACGACTCTTTTTTCGGTTCCTTAGGGATATTCCCTATAGTAATTTTGTTTGCCTTTAATTCTTGATCTATCTTTGTTTCTGCAATAAGCTCCAATTGATTACTATCTTGCTTTTGAATGAATTGAAAAATGAGAAAGAGGTCCAAAACAAAAAAGGTCACAATAAATATGGTTTTAATCCGATCCCAATCCATTTAGTCCTCCCTCACTCCACTCATAGATTTTCTGTTTACCTGTTTCACCTTCAACAAGCTTTACATACCAAATTGGTTGTAGTCGAACTACTTGTCCATCTAGTGATAACTTGTATCCAATACCAATATCCTTAATTACTTGTTTCTTTATCTCTGGATTATTTTCTAGAGATGCTATTACAACATGCCCTGACGGAAGAGTAACCTTCTGTTCTATGCCTTTAGTATTTAAAGACAGCAACGGTCTTTCATATTCCATTACTTCTTCTGATCCCCATTTTTGTCTCAATTCAGCTAATCCATCTGTATTGAATACGGAATATCCATCTTCATGTAAGCGAAACACTGTCTCTCCTTTATTCATATAGTCCAAACGATATGAATCCAAACTTCCACTGTGACCACTTACGAATTCAAAGCTTTTTTGTAACAGCATTAAATTATCTATCGTTTTCTCAGTTAAGACAGAAGAGTTTTTATACTTTAGCATGTGACGATCGTCTTCAATTTCCATAGATCTAATACCATCTGTAAATGTTTCTTTCGATATCTCAGTAATTGGACTTAAATAACGAGGATCACTAAACAGAGCATTCTTAAACGTATCCACTGCTAAATTAGATGAGATATATGTTATATTGTTTAACTCTGTCGTTCCATCTGGTAAAAATAACTTTTTCATATCATTGATTTGATAATCAAAATAAGGCTTTGCTGATACTATAAATTGATTTTGGGCATTTACAATATCTTTTAAATACACGCCACTTAATTTTGCCTCATATATTTTAAAGTTATCACCATCAGAAACAAAGTTAATTTTAATTTCTTGATCCTTACTTCTAGAAGGATCAAGAAGAATACGATTAAAATGTTTAGGCTTATCTGTACCTTTCTCTTTCATGTTAAACATGGATTTAACTGCATCAAATGGGATATCGGTAGGGAAAACAAGTTCAATTTTCCCTTCACCATGCACATAGGACAGGAAATCACCCTTAGTGATTGATATCTCTCTAAACTCATGTAGTTCCCCTACTTCCAGAGGCTTATAGATTGATTCTATATCTGCCTCTCTTCTGCTCCCATAATGATTTTTATCTTTATGCACGATGATAGAAGTAGGACGGACAACATCGGCAATTTTAGTTTGATTCGTTCCTTCATTGCCCTGTACAAATTTCGCGTTTTGCATGGATGTAGAATCTGGCACATACGTCCATAGGTTAAAAGTAAGAAATAGGCTAATTACGACTAGGTTAATTAAAACTATTGTTTTAAAGTTTTCCATACTCATTCCCAATCGTCCTCTTCATCTGCTGCCATTGGTAACGTGAAATAAATAGTTGTCCCTTTTCCTTCTTCACTCTTCGCCCAAATAGAGCCACCATGTGCCTCAATCATTTCTTTTGCAATTGCTAATCCAAGTCCCGTACCACCCATTTGTCTTGAACGAGCTTTATCTACGCGATAAAAACGTTCAAAGATTTTATCAACGTTTTCTTTTGGAATACCCATTCCTTGGTCACTTACGCTAATTTCTAATAAATCACCGCGATCACGTAAGCGATATGTTACTGTTCCACCTTCTGGTGAATACTTTAATGCGTTAGAAATAATGTTATACAGCACTTGAGTAATTTTGTCAGTATCCATATCAATAAACCTAGATTTTTTAGAGAAAGATCGTTTGAAACTTACATTTTGCTCTTTAGACATTTCAAAGCGATCAATAACATTATTAAAGAAATCAGTAAAGTCGACCCATTCTTTCATTAAACGGTGCTCTGTACTATCAAGTTTAGATAGCTGTAACAACGCATTTACAAGTCTAATCATTCTTTCTGTTTCTTCTTGTGTAACCGTTAAAAATTGTGGTGCAATATTCGGATCCTGCCACGCTCCATCTGTAAGTGCCTCTAAATAACTGCGCATCGTCGTTAATGGCGTCCTTAATTCATGAGAGACATTCGCCACAAACTCACGGCGTTCCCCTTCTATACGCTCCTGCTCTGTTACATCATATAGTACAGCAATTAAGCCATTGGCCTTCCCTGTTTCTTTTTGAATAACAGAGAAACTAGCACGTAAAATATATGGTTCGTTTCTCGTACTAAAATCTAATAACACAGAATCTGGCTCTTCATATAAATGATCGAGCGTAAATTCTTCCTGTATCCCTAATACCTCTAAAACAGATTGATCGAGCGCTGTTTCACGAGAAACATTTAACATCTTTTCCGCAGGGTCATTTAGTAAAATAATATCCCCTTTTCGGTCAGTAGCAATTACTCCATCTGTCATATGTGATAAAACGGATGATAATTTACGCCTTTCACTTTCTGTAGAAGAACGAGCTTGTTGTAATTTTTTTGATAAATTATTGAAGGATAATGCCAGTTGTCCAATTTCATCATGGCTATGCACTTTTACTTTTCTCGAATAATTTCCTTTTGCCATTTCAATTGCTTGTCTCCGCATATCTGAAATTGGTCTTGTAATTGTTTGAGCCAATAAAATCCCAAGTACGGCCGTTACTAATAAGGCAATTACTGTTCCCGTAGCAAAAATTTGATTTATATCCTTCATTTGTTTATATACATCTTCCATAGATGCAACGATGTATATAACACCAAGCGCATCCTTGCCATTATCATCTAGAATCGGAGTAAGCATAACTTGAACACGATGGCCTGTACTACCATCCTTCTCAATTTTCACTTCTGGCTTTTTTTGTACTAACACTCGCTGAACAGCTATATCAGTTGATGTTCTATTCACCTTATTCTGCTTTGATTCATCTGAAATAGCCAATAACTTTCTATGCGAATCAAATACACTTACCTCTTGTATAACTTTCTTTTGATCAGAGGCAAATTTTCGAATAGAAGTTTTAATGGTTTCATCTGTTGACTCTGTTTCTGCTTTTGTATAACTTTTTTTAAACTCTTGTTTCAAGTTATATGATAATAAGTTTGTTTGCTGCGTTAAAGAATCCCTAAAACCTTGTACTAGGCTCTTCTCTAATTCCCTTACGAAATAAACCCCAATAACTTGCATCGCTATTAATATTAATAGCATATATATAAGCACAAATTTTAAATGAATAGATTGAAAAAAACCAACTTTCTTCATATACTATTCCTGCTCTGGGTCACGCAAGTAATACCCTACTCCACGTCTAGTTACAATTAAAGTAGGATGGCTTGGATTATCTTCAATTTTTTCACGCAAACGACGTACTGTTACGTCTACTGTGCGCACATCTCCAAAATAGTCATAACCCCAAACTGTTTGTAATAAATGTTCGCGTGTCATAACTTGTCCTAAATGTTTCGCTAAATAATGTAGCAACTCAAATTCACGATGTGTAAGCTCGATATTTTCCTCGCGCTTCGTTACACTATATGCATTTGGATTAATAACAATTGGTCCAATAACCATTTCTGTATTTTCTTCTTTTTCTGCAGAACCACCTTGTTGATGACGGCGTAAATTCGCCTTCACACGAGCAAGTAATTCCCTCGTACTAAATGGCTTCGTTACATAATCATCTGCCCCAAGCTCAAGCCCTAATACTTTATCAATCTCAGAGTCCTTTGCTGTAAGCATAATAATCGGCATTTCTGAACTTTTACGTATTTCACGGCAAACCTCTAATCCATCTTTACCCGGTAGCATAATATCTAATAAAACCATATCTGGTTGTTCTTCATTAGCTTTTTCAATTGCTTCATCACCATCATGCGCCATTACTATTTCAAAACCTTCTTTTTCTAGATTAAACTTCAAAATATCTGCAATCGGCTTTTCATCATCAACTACTAAAATTTTCTTTCCCATCATCGTCTATTTCCTCCTTATAAAAATATGGTCAATAATCCCTAAACATATCGATGTTTACATAGTATGTCCTATATGACCGCATCCTTTGTTTAAGTATTTTCTCCTCTATTCTCATAGACTCATGTATGATCCACTTTTACACGGCATCCTATACGATCTATAGAAAAACCTCTAGCTTCAACTGCTAGAGGCTCCTCGTTCTATTTTAAAATAACTACTCAGTTTTGTAAAATTACATAAATAAAAAGGATATTAAGTGGGCCCACTTAATATCCTGAGAGTGGCTCGGGACGGAATCGAACCGCCGACACGAGGATTTTCAGTCCTCTGCTCTACCGACTGAGCTACCGAGCCAAAACTATATATAAAACCACTAATGGTGGTATAAACAAAAGTGGCGGTCCCGACCGGGGTCGAACCGGCGATCTCCTGCGTGACAGGCAGGCATGTTAACCACTACACCACGGGACCAAAAATAAGCATAAAAAAAAACATGACCCGTACGGGATTCGAACCCGTGTTACCGCCGTGAAAGGGCGGTGTCTTAACCACTTGACCAACGGGCCACGAAAAATAAAATGGTGAGCCATGAAGGATTCGAACCTTCGACCCTCTGATTAAAAGTCAGATGCTCTACCAACTGAGCTAATGGCTCATACTCACCAACGTCATATTTTCATGACGACAAGATGTATCATAACATGTATTCTGTATTCTTCGCAATACTTTTTTTCATTTTTTTATAAAAGATAAGAAAAAACTCATGCGGACATGAGTTTTTTCTAAAAATATCAATTAAGCTTCGTATACATTACGAACAATATTCGTTTGGTTACGATCTGGTCCAACTGAGAACATAGATAATTGAATTCCTGTTAACTCAGAAACACGTTCTACGTATTTTCTTGCATTTTCAGGAAGCTCGTCTAATGATTTTACACCAGTAATATCTTCTGTCCAACCTGGAAGCTCTTCATATACAGGCTCACATTTCGCTAAAATGTTTAAGTTTGCTGGAACTTCATCGATAACTTCGCCATTGTATTTGTAAGCAACACAAATTTTAAGAGTTGGAATATCTGTTAGAACGTCGATAGAATTTAATGATAGATCCGTTAAACCACTAACACGACGCGCATGTCTTACAACAACGCTATCGAACCAACCTACGCGGCGCGGACGACCAGTTGTTGTTCCGTACTCACGACCAACTTCACGAATTTGATGACCAATTTCATCATTAAGTTCAGTAGGGAATGGACCGTCACCAACACGGCTTGTATATGCTTTACATACACCTACAACGCGAGTAACTTTCGCAGGGCCAACTCCAGTTCCAACTGTTACACCACCCGCAATCGGGTTAGAAGATGTAACGAACGGGTACGTACCGTGGTCAATATCAAGCATAACACCTTGTGCACCTTCAAATAATACACGGTGATTGTTATCTAGTGCATCATTTAATACAACAGATGTGTCGCATACATATTGTGCGATTTGTTGTCCATATTCGAAGTACTCTTCAAAGATTTCCTCTACGCTGAAACCTTCTGTATCGTACATTTTTTCAAACAAACGATTTTTCTCTACTAAATTGCGCTCAAGCTTCTCTTTAAATGCTTCACGGTCTAAAAGATCAGCCATACGGATACCAATACGAGCAGCTTTATCCATATATGCAGGACCGATACCTTTTTTCGTTGTACCGATTTTGTTATCACCTTTACTAGCCTCTTCTAACTCATCTTGTTTTAAGTGATAAGGTAAAATAACGTGTGCACGGTTACTTACACGTAAATTATCAGTACTTACACCACGGTCGTGTAAGTATTTTAACTCTTCAAGTAATGCTTTCGGATCTACTACTAAGCCATTTCCGATTACACAAATTTTCTCTTTATAGAAAATACCAGATGGAATTAAGTGTAACTTATATTTAACTCCGCCGAAAACAATTGTATGTCCCGCGTTATTTCCACCTTGATATCTTGCAACTACTTCCGCATGCTCAGAAAGAAAATCAGTGATTTTACCTTTTCCTTCGTCGCCCCATTGTGTTCCTACAACTACTACTGAAGACATTATTAAAGCACCTCCGCAATTTTCAAACGATCTATTCAAACAATATAATTGTACCAAAACCGAAAAAGAAGTCAACCAAAAAGCGAACATTTTTTTATTAAAAATCATTTTCGTTCGTAAGAATTATATTTTCACCTTATGAAAGCCTTATCTTTATCCCATAAAAAAAGAAACACATCTTATTATAAGAAATGTGTTTCTTTTTTATACTGCCTTTATGCCCCATCCTCAAAGCGTCGTTCTAAATTAACGAATTTATTAAATTCTTTAACAAACGCAAGCTCTACTGAACCTACCGGACCATTACGTTGTTTTGCAATGATAATTTCAATCGTATTTTTATTTTCCGTTTCACGGTCATAGTAATCTTCACGATATAGGAAAGCTACAATATCAGCATCCTGCTCAATACTACCAGATTCACGAATATCAGACATCATCGGGCGTTTATCCTGACGAGATTCTACACCACGAGATAACTGTGATAAGGCAATAACAGGCACTTGCAATTCACGCGCAATCCCTTTTAAAGTACGAGAAATCTCAGATACCTCCTGCTGACGGTTCTCACCTGATTTCCCACTTCCTTGAATAAGCTGTAAGTAGTCAATTAAAACCATACCAAGACCTTGTTCTTGCTTTAGTCTACGACATTTCGCTCGAATCTCATTTACCTTAATTCCTGGTGTATCATCAATATATATACCGGCATTTGAAAGACTACCCATCGCCATTGTTAATTTCGCCCAATCATCAGAAGTTAATGACCCGGTACGAAGTCTTTGCGCATCGATATTTCCTTCTGCACAAAGCATACGCATAACAAGCTGATCGGAGCCCATCTCCAAACTAAAAATCGCTACATTTTCATCCGTTTTCGTCGCTACGTTTTGTGCGATATTTAATGAAAATGCAGTTTTCCCTACTGACGGACGTGCTGCTACGATGATTAAATCATTTCGCTGGAAACCTGCCGTCATCTTATCTAATTCAGTAAATCCAGTTGGTATCCCAGTAACTTCACCTTTTTGATTATGCAAAAGTTCAATTTTATCATAAGCATCTACAAGAACATCTTTAATATTTTGAAATGCTTTTGCATTCGTTTGATGGGATACTTCTAATATTTTTTTCTCGGCCTCATTTAAAAGGCCGTCTACGTCATCTTCTCTCTCGTATCCATCCGACACAATATGAGTCGCTGTTCGAATTAAACGACGTAAAAGTGCCTTTTCAGCGATGATACGTGCATAATATTCAACGTTAGCAGCTGTTGGAACAACTTCTGCTAACTCTGCTAGATAAGACACTCCACCAACTTCTTCTAGTAATCCTTGATCAGCCATCGCTGATGTCATTATTACTAAATCGATCGGTTCTCCTTTGTCAGATAACCCAAGCATTACCTCAAAAATCTTTTGATGTTTCGTTCGATAGAATGAGTCAGGTACCAATAACTCTGATGCTGATGTTAACGCATCTTGATCAATTAATATGGCCCCTAAAACCGCCTGCTCGGCTTCTATATTATGCGGAGGGGTACGATCAGCAAGTACATCACTCATACGCAATCCTCCTTGCTTAATTTATTTTTATTGTTCACTAACATGAACTTTTACTGTCGCTGTTACTTGCGGATGCAATTTCACTGTTACATTTGTGTAGCCTAATGCACGGATTGCATCATCCATTTCAAATTTACGTTTATCAAGTTTAATTTTATGTGATTTTTGCATCGCATCTACGATTTGTTTGCTCGTAATAGAACCGAATAAACGGCCACCTTCTCCAGATTTCGCTTTTACTTCTACAGTTAATTTCTCTAATGTTTCTTTCAGCTCTTTTGCATTCTCAACTTCTGCTGCTGCATCTTTTTCTTCTTTACGCTTTTGAGCTTCTAAAGTTTTCATACTGCTATTTGTTGCTTCAGCAGCCAATCCCTGTTTTAGTAAGAAGTTATTTGCATAGCCATCTGGTACGTTTTTTACTTCTCCTTTTTTACCTTTACCTTTTACGTCTTTTAGAAAAATTACTTTCATGATTGTGTGCCTCCCTGTAAATAGTCATCAATAACAAATCGAAGCTTCTCCTCGGCTTCATCTACTGTAACATTTTTCATTTGTGTGGCTGCATTCGTCAAATGCCCGCCACCACCTAAGTTTTCCATAATTAGCTGCACATTCACTTCACCTAAAGACCTGCTGCTAATTCCAATGAGATTCTCGCCACGTTTCGCAACAACAAATGATGCAATAATTCCTGTCATTGTTAATAACGTGTCAGCTGATTGCGCAATAAGCACTTGATCGTAGTAATCATCACTATCAACTTTAGCAATCGCAATTCCATTTTTATAAATGTACGCATTTTTTATAGCTTTTGCAACCCGTAAATACTGATCCATATCTTCCTTTAAAAGTTCTTGTACAAGTACAGTATCTGCACCATGTGAGCGTAAATAGGAAGCAGCATCAAACGTACGAGCCCCCGTCCGGAATGTGAAACTTTTCGTGTCGACAATAATCCCCGCTAACAATGCCGTTGCTTCTAACATTGTCATCTTTAAATTTTTCGGTTGATACTCAAGCAATTCTGTAACCAGTTCTGCCGTTGAAGAAGCATATGGTTCCATATAAACTAGCAATGGATCTTCAATAAAATCTTCTCCACGGCGATGGTGATCGATAACTACTACATTTTCAATTTTATGTAACAATTTTTGTTCCATCACCATAGAAGGTTTATGTGTATCAACAACAACAAGTAATGACTCATCATTCGCAAATTCCATCGCTTGCTCTGGAGTAATAAAGTGAGACCATAATTCCTCATTTTGTTTCACTTTGTCCATCAAGCGTTTAATTCCCTTATCAGAATCATTTTCATCTAATACAATATATCCTTTACGCTCGTTTAATTGAGCCACTTTTAAAATACCAATCGCAGCACCAATTGCGTCCATATCAGGAGCCCTATGCCCCATGATAATGACATTACTACTTTCTAATACTAAATCCTTTAACGCATGCGAAATGACCCTAGCACGTACACGGGTACGCTTTTCAACCGGATTTGTCTTGCCTCCATAGAACTTAACTTTACCTGTCGCTTGTTTAATAGCTACTTGATCTCCCCCGCGTCCAAGCGCAAGGTCTAAACCAGATTGAGCCATTGCCCCAAGCTCTGACAAAGGTAAATCACCTGATCCGACACCTACACTTAATGTAAGTGGTATATTCCTTTTAGATGTTTCTTCACGCACCTGATCTAAAATACTAAATTTCCCTTTCTCCATTTGCGTCAGAATACTTTCATTTAGCACAACGAAGAATCTTTCTGAAGATGCACGTTTTAAATACGCACCATACTTAAGTGCCCATTCATTTAGTCGCGATGTCACAAGACTTGTTATATTCGTACGTAATTGATCATCTAATCCTTGTGTAACTTCATCATAATTATCCAAATAAATTACAGCTAAAACAGTACGTTGATCCTCATACATCTTTTCGATTTCTGTTTGTTCCGTTACATCAAAGAAATAAATTAACTTTTCTTCTTTCCTTACAAAAACGCGAAACTTTCGATTATTTAAAGAGACTATATCATCAGAAGTTTCTCCTTTAATGAAAAGAAGTAATGTTTCTGATACATCGTAAAGGTGCCATCCAGCTAATGCATGCTGTCCCAGACATGAAGATAAATAAGGATTTGCCCAATCAATCCCATAATCCTTATTGTATAACAAAATACCAATCGGCATTTGGTTAAATGCTTCATTACTTACTTTCTTTACTCTTGTAATCATATCTGTAGTATGCTTTTCGAAATTCCTTTGAAAATTAAGTTCAAATCGTATAACGATAAAAAATACGATACAAAAAATGACAAAAGCAGCTATTCCCATAATTAAATGAAAATAACAGAGAATTGAAATGAGCACAAACACAAAAAATGCCAATACATAAACAGGATATAAAAACCACTGTTTCTTATCAAATTCAGGCATGTATACAACTCCTATAAAGTAAAACTAACTCACCTTCCAGTTAGTTAAACAGATTAAAATAGTATAAGGAATATTGTTTTATCCCCCTATTTTAGAACGCAATGAAATCCCTAAGTCAATTATACCTAAGATTGTCACAAGAGGAAACAGCATCGGAATAAACATGCATGCAATAAAACTAATAATAGGAATCCCTTTAGTAAAACCTTTTCTATACGCTAAAAAGGCGATAAATGTCAGACCTTGCAGTACAAGCAATAGTGTAAATATTACATTTAGGTTAGAAAATACCATATGTAAATATGATGTTGGTTCTACTTTTATAAAAGTTGCTAACAAAATAAATATAACGTAATACCAAACAATACTCTTTGGTAATTGTATATCTTTAAATTTAGGCCAAGGTATAATGTCATGTTTTAACTTTTTCAAAACACTACCTGATATTATCACTGTAATCCAAGAAAAACATACTGAAACTAGAACAAGTATACTTGGAAATAACGATTGTAATATATCATTCATTTGTGTAAGTAACTCTTTTTGTTCCTTACTAATCGGCATACCTGTAGCACTTACTATCTTTTCACTTTGCACCATACTTTCACTAAACATACTTTGCATTTGCTTCATTATATCTATGTTGAAAAACTTTATACTCGCAACATAAATAAGTACAAAACCAATTAAGTGTGCAAGCGTCCCCGCTATTAAGATTTCTACTGACTTTTTTCTTGTTTTATACATATATCCTAAAACAATCCCTATCAATCCAAACATAATTGTCTTCACTAAATTCATGGGTTGACTCACAATAATAGTAACAAAAAGTGATGCTACAAAAATCATGAGCACATTAGATAGTTTATGTCTTATCGTTAATAGTATAAATGGTAACGGCAACGCAAAAGTTACAACAGTACCCAAAATCGGAACATACATAGATATAAGCAATAAAATTGCATATATAGCTAATAACGCTGCACCTTCTGTAATAAACTTTGTTTGTTTCACATTTTAACCTCTCTTTCAAAAAAGAAAAGCATAGCAAAATGCACAGTAGAGTCGGACTCTACTGTGCATTTCATACGCTATTATTCACCAACATATGGTAAAAGTGCCATTTGACGAGCACGTTTAATTGCAACTGTAAGTTTGCGTTGGTATTTTGCGCTTGTCCCTGTTACACGACGAGGTAAAATTTTACCACGCTCAGAAACGAAACGTTTTAATAAATCAACATCTTTATAGTCAATGCGAGTGATGCCGTTAGCTGTGAAGAAACACACCTTACGACGTTTCGCACGTCCACCTTTGCGTCCTGCCATGTCTATTTCCCTCCATTCTTTGTTAAAACTAACAAATTTACTGTATTAGAACGGTAAATCGTCGTCGGAAATGTCGATCGGTTGACCTACATTTGAAAATGGATCGTCATTCTTCGTAAATCCAGAGTTCCCTTGATTACCTTGGTTACCTGAATTACTAGATTGACCAAATGGGTTAGAGCTTTGGTTACCGAAACCAGCTCCTGATGGTTGCTGATTGAATGAACCACGTTGCTCCCCACCGCCATTACGCGGCTCTAAAAATTGTACGCTTTCCGCAAGAACTTCTGTTACATACACACGTTTACCGTCTTGTCCATCGTAATTACGAGTTTGAAGACGTCCATCTACGCCTGCTAAGCTTCCTTTTTTTAAATAATTTGCTACGTTTTCTGCTTGTTTACGCCATATTACACAATTAATAAAGTCAGCTTCACGCTCACCTTGTTGATTCGCAAATGCGCGATTCACAGCTAACGTAAAAGTAGCTACTGCAACACCATTGGGCGTGTAACGTAAGTCAGGGTCCTTAGTTAAACGACCAACGAGGATAACACGATTCATCAATCGAACCACTCTCCCTTATATATCAATTATTTTTCTTCTTCTTTAACAACGATATGACGAAGGATATCTTCGTTGATCTTAGCTAAACGGTCGAATTCGTTAATCGCTTCTGCGTTAGAGTTCACGTTTAAGATCATGTAGAAACCTTCACGTAAGTCGTTGATTTCGTAAGCTAAACGACGCTTACCCCACTCTTTCGTGTTAATGATTTCTGCACCATTGTTTGTTAAAACACCTGCAAAACGTTCAACTAAAGCTTTTTGAGCTTCTTCTTCAACGCCAGGACGAATGATGTACATAATTTCGTACTTTCTCATTACACTTTCACCTCCTTTTGGTCTAAACGGCCCATAATGGGCAAGGAGCAATTAATTTATAGTAATTACTCACGAGTTTAGATTATATCATAGTAAGTTATATGAATCAACTCACCAATACATAAAAAACTTGGCAAACATATAATATATTCGCCAAGCTCATATCTTTATTTTTCCTAGGAAATATTAAATTAAACGTTAAAACGGAAGTGCATAACATCTCCATCTTTTACGATATACTCTTTTCCTTCTAAACGTACTTTTCCAGCTTCTTTTGCAGCTGTCATAGAACCGTTTGTCATTAAGTCATCGTAAGAAACTGTTTCTGCACGAATAAATCCACGCTCAAAGTCTGTATGAATAACACCAGCACATTGTGGTGCCTTCATACCTTGTTTAAATGTCCAAGCACGTACTTCTTGAACGCCAGCTGTAAAGTAAGTAGCAAGTCCTAATAGGTCATATGCTGCACGAATTAATTGATCTAAACCAGACTCTTCAATACCTAGTTCTTCAAGGAATACTTTTTTCTCTTCCTCGTCTAATTCAGCGATTTCTGATTCGATTTTTGCACATACAACGATTACTTGAGAATTTTCATTTTCTGCAAATTCTTTTACCATTTGTACGTATTTATTTTCCGAAGGATCGATAATATCGTCTTCACTTACGTTCGCTACGTATAACATTTCTTTTGTTGTAAGTAAATGAAGGCCTTTAACAATCTTCATCTGCTCTTCTGTAAATTCAACAGTACGAGCCGGTTTCCCCTCTTCAAAAGCCTCTTTTAAACGAACTAAAATTTCATGCTCATATACAGCTTCTTTATCTTTTTGTCTTGCTAATTTCGCAACACGCTCGATACGCTTATCAACAGACTCTAAGTCCGCTAAAATTAGCTCTAAGTTGATTGTTTCGATATCATCAATTGGATCTACTTTCCCTGAAACGTGCGTAATATTTTCGTCTTCAAAACAACGAACAACTTGGCAAATTGCATCTACTTGACGAATGTGAGATAAGAATTTATTTCCTAAACCTTCACCTTTACTAGCACCTTTTACGATACCTGCAATATCAGTAAACTCAAATACAGTCGGAACAGTCTTTTTCGGTTCTACTAATTCCGTTAATTTATTTAAACGCTCATCTGGTACTTCTACAATCCCTACGTTTGGATCAATTGTACAGAATGGATAGTTCGCAGATTCTGCTCCTGCTTGTGTAATTGCATTAAATAAAGTGGACTTCCCTACGTTAGGTAATCCAACAATCCCAGCCGTTAATCCCATATTTTTCACTCCTATGTCTCAATCTTTCATCATTATAGATAGTAACGAAAAAAATGACAAGTTTCCGCCAAACGAAAAAAAGTAACAGTTACCTACTGTAACTGTTACTCTCTCTCTATTCTTCGTGCTTCACAAGTATTTTTTTCACCTTACGATCAAACTCTCTTCGAGTAATCATTACTGAATGGTCACATCCCTCGCACTTAATGCGGATATCCATTCCCATACGAATAATTTTCCAACGATTCTCGCCACATGGATGTGCTTTCTTCATTTCCACAACATCGTACAAGTTATATTCCTTTTGCTCCACTCTTCAAACTCCTCCTCTCCATACTAAATTGCTTTTCCACTAACCAATTCTTCACGATTATATAAAACCATACGTGGATATGGAATTTCAATTCCATGTAAATCAAGACGATTTTTAATCTCTTTACGAAGTGCCCTTGCAATAACTGCATGTTGCATCGGCTCTACTTCAGCAATAACGCGTAATATAACTTCTGATGCAGCTAACGTTTGCACACCTAATAATTGAGGTGTTGTTACCATTTTTTCGTACTTTGAAGGTAACTCTACTAATAAATCTTCAATAACCTGCTCTGCTTTCGCAATATCAGCCTCATATGAAATAGATACATCAACAAATGCTACACTATTACTAACTGAGTAGTTAGTAACTTGAATAATACTTCCGTTTGGTAAAGTATGAATTTCACCTGTCCAACTCTTTACTTTCGTTGTACGAAGTCCAATTTCTAAAACGACTCCTTCAAATTGACCGATTTTAACATAATCGCCAACTGAAAACTGATCTTCTAGCAAAATAAATAAACCTGTAATAACGTCCTTCACTAAACTTTGAGCACCAAATCCGACTGCTAAACCAATTACCCCGGCACCCGCTAATAAACCTGATGCATTAATATCAAACACACCTAAAATCGCAATCAGCATAATAAACATAACAACGTACGCTACAATATTTTCAAGTAATTTCGCTACTGTAACTGTACGACGTTCTGAAATTTGAATTGGAGAACGACTCCCCATACGAAACGCATTTCGTACAACCGCTCTTGCAATTCGCACAACAACTGCACCGATTATTAAAATAATACATATTTTTAATGTCGCAACTCCAATATGAGCCCAACGATCAGCATCTAATAAATACTGTTTCGTAGAATTAAACCACTTCGTTAATAAATCCATGTACCTCTACCTCTCTAGCTAAAATTTCTTTTTAGTTATCCTTATTATTGTATCAGAAGTCCTCTAATTGCTGAAAAAATTTTATGATTTTAATCCTATTTTCCCCCCGCCATTCAGGTATAAAATGGAACGAATATATATATACTAGTACTATTATTTCCGTTTTCATTCACATTTTGCAAAAATTACGCACTTATAGATTTCCATTTTTCTCACCATATAACATATATTGAAAATTTATTAAAAGGATGGGTGCTTCATGAATATTGGAAGTTTTCGCTTACCATTTTTTGAGAAAGAAACTCAAAACGTTATGCACCAGGATCTAGAAGCCTCTGAGATAATCAGTAATTTCTTACTTACCCACATTCCTATTAAAACTAATATACCACTCATTCTCGTTTGTATCGGAACAGATCGTTCTACAGGTGACGCACTCGGCCCGTTAGTTGGTACAAAACTTGAACAAATAGACATCAAAAACCTCCAAGTATTCGGTACACTAGATGAGCCAGTACATGCGCTAAATTTAGAAGAAAAAATTCAAAATATACAGAAAGAATATCCTGCTGCATTTATAATTGCTGTTGATGCATGTTTAGGAAAGTCTCAAAATATCGGGTCAATCACTACTGGAAAGGGCCCTAGTAAGCCTGGAGCTGCTATGAATAAGAAATTACCTGCAGTTGGTGATCTGCATATACACGGTATCGTCAATCTAAATGGGTTTATGGAGTTTTTCGTTCTTCAAAATACAAGATTAAGTTTAGTTATGAAAATGGCCGATGTAATCGCACAAAGTATAAAAGAGACGGATCAAAAATTATCCGCACTAAAAAAAGCAAACCATCTATAAATAATAAGATGGTTTGCTCTTTATTTTTTTTGTGATAATAGTTCTAAAATACGATTCAAATCTTCTTTATTAAAAAATTCAATTTCGATTTTACCTTTTTCTTTTTTCGTCTCTTTAATTTTCACATCTGTGCCAAACTTTTCTCTTAAGAACGTTTCACGTTCTACGAAAAATATATTTCGCTCTTTTTTCACTTTTTTTGTTTCACGTGAAACGTGTTGATTAATCTCTTGGACAATTTTCTCTAATTGACGAACATTTAATCCTTCTTTTTCAATGCGTTTCAATAAGGACTTCAATTGTTCTTCATCTTTTATCGTAAGTAAAGTTCTCCCATGAGCCATTGAAAGTTGACCATTTGCAATCATATCTTGGACGAACGAAGGGAGGCTTAATAACCGAGTATAATTTGCAATGTAAGGTCTGCTTTTGCCAAGACGTTTCGCTAATTGTTCTTGCGTTACATTTAGCTCATTCATTAACATCTGGTATGCCATTGCCTCTTCCATAGGATTTAAATCTTCTCGTTGTAAGTTTTCTAACAAAGCAAATTCCATCATTTGCTGTTCAGTTAATTGTCTTACAACCGCAGGTACCTTTTCTAAACCAGCCTCTTTTGCAGCACGAAATCGTCTTTCACCTGCAACGATTTCATATCCTTTAATACTCTTCCTAGCAATTAATGGTTGTAGAATACCGTGTTCCTTAATCGAAATTGCTAATTCCTGAATAGCCTCTTTATTAAAGTGTTTACGCGGTTGATATGGATTTGGCCTTAATTCAGTTACAAGAATCTCCTGAATTGTTTCCTCTTCTTTCACATCTAAATCAGGAAAAAACACATTAATTCCTCTTCCTAATCCCTTAGCCACCTGCAATCACTTCCTCTGCTAAATCTATATATACTTCTGCTCCTCTTGATTTAGCGTCATACTGCATAATAGGTTTCCCATGACTTGGAGCCTCGCTCAAGCGTACATTACGCGGAATAATCGAGCGATATACTTTATCCCTAAAATACTTTTTCACTTCATCTATAACTTGGATCCCTAAATTTGTACGGGCATCCAACATCGTTAACAATACACCTTGAATTGCTAAATTTTTATTTAAATGTTTTTGTACAAGTCGAACTGTATTTAATAGCTGACTTAACCCTTCTAGTGCGTAATATTCACACTGTACAGGAATAATAACAGAATCTGCTGCTGTTAATGCATTAATTGTTAATAACCCTAAAGATGGGGGACAGTCGATAATAATATAATCATATTCATCACGAACTGGCTGTAATGCTCTTTGTAAACGTACTTCCCGGGAAATAGTCGGTACCAATTCAATTTCAGCACCAGCCAATTGAATTGTAGCGGGTAGAACATCTAAGTTTTCCGTTGCGGTTTTCTGTATAACCCCTTGAACATCTGCATCTTCCACAAGAACGTTGTAAATACATTGATCTAATTCAGATTTTTCAATTCCCACACCAGTCGTTGCATTTCCTTGAGCATCAATATCTACAAGAAGGACTTTTTTACCTACTTGCGCCAATCCAGCCCCTAAATTAACAGATGTTGTGGTTTTTCCAACACCGCCTTTTTGATTAGCAATAGCAATGATTTTTCCCATGATGTCACCTACTTTCAACCTTTCTATCTTATTCTAATAACAATTACGTTTATTGTAACATGAAATAAAACTTTTTCTTTTACGTCCTTTATTAAACTTCAAAATTTATTTCTAAACTCCTTCTTCATTTAACAAGAAAATATAGTAAAAGAGACCTCTCCAATAGGATAAGGTCTCTAACACGTCATTATTATTTTTTCTTTGGAATTTTAATTGTAATTTGATAGTACTCATCAAATTCTTCTTCCTCAGAATTAACATTCAAACCACTTTCAGTAACCATTTGTAAAGATTGTCTAATTGTATTCATAGCAATCCTCGTATCTCGACTTACTGCTTTTTGCTTTGCCTTACGCTTCGGTTTTGCTTCCTCTAGTAACTTCGCAATTCGTTCTTCTGTTTGCTTTACATTCAGTTGTTTCTCCACAATTTCCTGTAAAACCTTCAGTTGTAATTCCTCATTTTTTAAAGGAATGAGAGCGCGGGCGTGACGTTCTGTAATGCTTTTTTCTAATAATGCACTTTTTATTTCTTCAGGCAACTTTAACAATCGCAACTTATTTGCGATTGTAGATTGTCCTTTTCCAAGTCGTTGTGCCAATGCTTCTTGTGTTAAATTATGTAACTCAATCAGCTTTTGATATGCCACAGCTTCCTCGATTGCCGTTAGCTCCTCGCGTTGCAAGTTTTCAATTAAAGCTACAGAAGCTGTCTCTGTATCATTTAAGTTCTTTATAATTGCAGGAACCTTTTCCCAACCTAACTTTGTTGCCGCACGAAAGCGTCTTTCTCCAGCGATAATCTCGTACTTATCATCCTCATATTGCCTTACAACAATCGGTTGAATAAGTCCATGTGTACGAATCGTTAATGCTAGCTCATCAATACGCGCATCATCAAAAACTGTTCTTGGTTGATAACGGTTAGGGGTAATATTTACTATCGGAATTTCTTGTATTTCTTCATATACCTTTTTATCTATTTCTTCATGGCTTTCGTCTTGTAATTCGAATTCGCTCTCTTTATCTCCAAAGCCAAATAAACGAGAAAACGTATTTTTCATACATATTCCACCACCTTTTAGGCCTATTGACTATTCTCCATAAAATGTTTCCTATGAAACATTTACGTTTTCATTTATATAATTTAATCTTACGTCTAATAAGATTTATTTTTCAATAGGTAATTTATTGGGCGTTCCCGGTTTGCGTGGATATTTCTTTGGTGTCTTGCGCTTTTTCTCGATTAATAAAATATTACGTTCACTCTCTTCAAACGGTAATTGGAACGTAGACATCTCTTTTAACTCTCCGCCTAGCACCTCTAAAGCATACTTACCATTTTCGATTTCTTCATTTGCTGCTGCACCTTTCATTGCAATGAATGTTCCTCCAACTTTTACAAGTGGTAAACATAGCTCACTTAATACAGAAAGACGTGCAACTGCACGTGCCATTACAATATCGTATGATTCACGTACACCTTCTTTTTTCCCAAATGTTTCAGCACGATCATGACAAAATGCAACATCACTTAATTCTAACTTTTGTGCTAAGTGATTTAAGAAATTAATACGTTTTTGCAATGAATCTACAATTGTTACTTTTAAGTGCGGGAAACAGATTTTTAAAGGAATACTTGGGAATCCAGCCCCTGCACCAACATCACAAATTGAGAACGGTTTTGAAAAATCATAATAAAAAGCAGCTGTAATAGAATCAAAAAAGTGTTTTAAGTATACTTCTTCTTTTTCTGTAATAGCCGTTAAGTTCATTTTCTCATTCCACTCTACTAATGTTTCAAAGTAGATTTTGAACTGCTCTAACTGTCTAGAAGAGAGGGTGATCCCCTTCTCTTCTAGCATAGATTGAAATTGTTCTATGTTCATCTAGCAATATCTCCTTACTATTTATTGGTTCGATACGCGCGCAATTTTTCCTTGTTCTATATAAACAAGTAAAATGGAAATATCCGCTGGATTTACGCCAGAAATACGTGAAGCCTGCCCCATTGAAAGTGGACGAACATCTTTCAATTTCTGTCTAGCTTCTGAGGCAAGGCTAGAAATCGCATCATAATCAATATCTACAGGTATTTTTTTACTCTCCATTTTCTTCATACGCTCTACTTGCTGTAAAGATTTTTCAATGTATCCTTCGTACTTAATCTGAATTTCAACTTGTTCTGTAACTTCATCACTTAATTCTACTTCACTTGGTACTAAAAGATGAATATGCTCATATGTCATCTCTGGACGACGTAATAAGTCACTCGCACGTATTCCATCTTTCAATTCACTTCCGCCAATATTGCGAATTAATTCTTGAACCTCAGGACGTGGTTTAATAATAATGCTGCTTAAACGTTCCTTTTCCTGTTCAATTTGTAGTTTTTTATTTGTAAATCGCTCATAGCGCTCTTCTTTAATTAATCCAATTTCACGACCAACTTCAGTTAAACGAAGATCAGCATTATCATGGCGTAATAATAGACGGTATTCTGCACGAGATGTTAATAAACGATATGGTTCATTTGTACCTTTCGTAACAAGATCATCAATTAAGACACCAATATAAGCATCCTCACGACCTAAAACAACTTCTTTTTTACCTAAAGAACGGCATGCTGCATTAATCCCAGCCATAAGCCCTTGTCCTGCCGCCTCTTCGTAACCAGAAGTTCCATTAATTTGTCCTGCTGTATATAAATTTTTAATCTTTTTCGTTTCAAGTGTTGGCCATAGTTGTGTTGGCACAATTGCATCATATTCAATTGCATAACCTGTGCGCATCATTTCAACATTTTCTAGGCCTGGAATTGTTCTAAGCATGTCACGTTGTACATCTTCTGGTAGGCTTGTGGATAAACCTTGCACATATACTTCTTGTGTATTACGCCCTTCTGGCTCTAAGAAAATTTGATGACGTGGTTTATCATTAAATCTTACTACTTTGTCTTCAATAGAAGGACAGTATCTAGGGCCTGTTCCTTTAATCATACCAGAATACATAGCTGAACGATGTAAATTTTCATCTATTAAACGGTGTGTTTCTGTACTTGTATATGTCAACCAACATGGAATTTGATCCATAATAAATTTCGTTGTTTCAAAAGAGAACGAACGTGGCTTATCATCACCCGGTTGAATTTCTGTTTTACTGTAGTCAATTGTATTACTGTTTACACGCGGAGGTGTCCCTGTTTTAAATCTAACAAGATCAAACCCAAGTTCCTCTAAATGCTCAGATAATGTAATAGACGGTTGCTGATTATTTGGACCGCTTGAATATTTTAAGTCGCCCATGATAATCTCGCCACGTAAAAATGTTCCAGTCGTAATTACAACGGTTTTTGCTGTATATTCTGCACCAGCTTGTGTAACTACCCCTTTACACATACCATCTTCAACGATTAAACGCTCTACCATTCCTTGGAATAACGTTAAGTTTGGTGTTTCTTCAATTGTTTTCTTCAATTCATGTTGGTAAGAGAATTTATCAGCTTGCGCTCGAAGTGCACGTACAGCTGGCCCCTTACCTGTATTTAGCATACGCATTTGAATATGAGTTTTATCAATATTACGTCCCATTTCTCCGCCTAATGCATCAATTTCACGAACAACAATCCCTTTTGCTGGTCCACCAACAGAAGGGTTACATGGCATGAAAGCTACCATATCTAAGTTAATTGTTAACATTAATGTTTTTGAGCCCATTCGTGCTGCCGCAAGACCAGCTTCACATCCTGCATGACCTGCACCGATTACTATGACATCGTATGAACCGGCATTGTATCCCATTGTTTATTCCTCCTAATAATCTCTATCTTTCTAAAACATCACTATATTATTTTCCTAAACAAAATTGAGAGAACAACTGGTCAATTAGGCTTTCATGGACTGTGTCACCAGTAATTTCACCAAGTATTTCCCACGTTCTTGTTAAATCAATTTGCACCATATCAATTGGTACACCATTTTCTATTGCCTCAATTGCATCACCGATTGTTTGTCCCGCTTGTGTTAATAATCCAATATGTCTCGCATTAGAAACATATGTCATATCTGCAGAATCGATTGTTCCTTCAAAGAATAAATCAGCTATTGCCTTTTCGAGTTCATCTATTCCTTGTTCCTCAATTAAGGATGTTGTAATAACACGATTTCCCGCAGCTAACTCTGTAACACGTTCCATATCAATCGCTTGCGGTAAATCAGTCTTATTCACAATAACAATAAAGTCTTTTCCTTGTACCGCATGGAATAGATCTTCATCCTCATTTGTTAAAGCCTCGCTATAGTTGACAACAACTAATACTAAATCTGCTTGGCTCATCATTTCTTTTGATCGCTCCACACCAATTCGTTCAACAACATCTTCTGTCTCACGAATACCGGCTGTATCTATAAGTTTAAGAGGTACACCACGCACATTAACGTACTCTTCAATAACATCACGAGTTGTTCCTGCAATATCAGTTACAATTGCTTTTTTCTCCTGAACAAGACTATTTAATAACGATGATTTCCCAACATTAGGTCTACCGATAATTGCTGTAGCAATACCTTCACGTAAAATTTTCCCTTGTTTTGATGTTTCTAATATTTTTTCGATTTCCGAACGAACATGCGTCGCTTTCTCAATTAAAATATTATGTGTCATCTCTTCTACATCATCGTATTCTGGATAATCTATATTTACCTCAACATGAGCTAATGTTTCTAATATTTCTTGACGTAGGCGACCAATTAATTTAGATAATCGCCCTTCCATTTGATTAATTGCTACATTCATCGCACGATCTGTTTTTGCTCGAATCAAATCCATAACAGCTTCTGCTTGTGATAAATCGATACGTCCATTTAAAAAAGCACGTTTTGTAAATTCGCCCGGTTCTGCCAATCGTACTCCTTGCGCTAGAATAAGTTGCAATACTTTATTTACTGAAACAAGTCCGCCATGACAGTTAATTTCCACTATATTTTCACGTGTAAAAGTCCTTGGTGCGCGCATAATAGACACCATAACTTCTTCAATAACTTGATTTGTATCTAAATCAACGATATGACCATAATGAATAGTGTGAGAAGGAACCTCTGTTAAATCCTTCCCTTTAAAAATACGGTCAACTTTCTCAACCGCATCATCCCCACTTACTCGAACAATGGCAATTGCACCCTCTCCAAGCGCTGTGGAAATCGCAGCAATTGTATCAAATTCCATGTCCTTTCACCTCACTTGCTTATTTATCTCTATTTCAACATGATTATTTCTTTCACTAAATTATTAGGATACCATAACGAACCTATCTACAAAAGAAGAATAACTCATTTTATTATATCCCCATGTAAAAAACACTAAACTTATTCACAGTGGATAAGTTTAGTGTTTTTTAGTTATCCACATCTATTTTTCGCTCAAAAAAACCGGCACTCATTTGAGCAACCGGTCATTTAGGAGATATTACAACATGCCGATGTGGTTCATTTCCTTCAGAAGTTGTTTTGATACCTTGATGATTTGATAATGCCTGATGAATAATTTTTCGTTCAAAAGATGGCATCGGTTCTAAAATAACTCTTTTTTTCGTATTAGATACTTGTTTCGCTAATCGATAAGAAAGTGATTCTAGCGTACTTTTTCTTTTACTACGATAATTTTCAGCATCTAGTGTAATACCTATATACTGCTTCGTGTTACGATTCGCAACAAGTTTTGTTAAATACTGTAAAGAGTTTAGTGTATTACCTCTTTTTCCAATTAAAACTCCTACATCATCACCAGAAATTGTAAATTCGATCTCGCGTCCTTTTACAACTTTACTAATTTCAACTTCCACACCCATATTGTGAATAACATTTCTTAAATATTCTTCACATTCCTGAATTGGATCTTTCTTCAATACAACTTCTACTACTGCAGGACGATTCCCAAATAAACCTAAGAATCCTCTTTTACCCTCATCGACAATATTTATATCTACTCGATCTTTTGATGTATTTAATTGCCTTAAAGCATCCTCTACTGCCAGCTCGACTGTTTGTCCTTTAGCAGTAATTATACTCACTTGCTTGAGCCTCCAGCTTTGCTAGCCTTAATCTCTGGCCCTTTGATAAAGTACATTTGAGCAATACCAAAGATATTACCAACAACCCAGTAAAGTGATAATGCAGCTGGGAAGTTAATTGCAAAGATTAAAATCATAATCGGCATAAGCCAAAGCATCATTGCCATTTGCGGATTTTGACCAGCTGTTCCTGCCATTGCAAGCTTTTGCTGAATAAATGTCGTAATTGCTGCAACAACCGGTAAGATATAGAACGGATCTGCCTGTCCTAAATCAAACCATAAAAATGTATGTTCACTAATTGCTGTTGTTCTCATAATCGCATGATAAAACGCGAATAAAATAGGCATCTGAACAAATATCGGTAAACATCCTGCCAATGGATTTACACCATTCTTTTGATATAACTGCATCATTTCTTGTTGTAGTTTTTGCTGTGTTGCTTGATCTTTAGAACTATATTTCTCTTTTAACTTCACCATTTCTGGTTGTAACGCTTGCATTGCTTTTGTACTCTTTGTTTGTTTAATCATTAATGGTAATAATGCAAAACGAATGATAAGAGTTGTAATAACAATTGCTAAACCGTAATTACTGTTAAATAAGTCGGCAAAATACGTGATTAACTGAGAAAGCGGATATACGAAATATTCATTCCAAATCCCAGTACTTTTCGATGTAATCGGCTGACCCGTTTCACTACAACCGGTGGCAATCGCCATTAATGCAACGACCATGGCTAGTAAACCTAATTTCTTTTTCAAAGCCTACTCCTCCTTGTATCGGTATGTATATAGTGTAATTCATTTCCTTACGCTACTTTTTTATTCTTTTCATACCAGAGCGTTTAAAGACATGAATTAAGCTTTTCTTTACTTCTTCATATGTCATCTCTGCACAAGGCTTCCTTGCTATTATAACAAAATCTTTTCCAGAATCTATCTCATCTTTTAACTCTGTAATAGCTTGACGGACCATGCGCTTAATTCGATTACGAACTACTGCATTTCCTATTTTCTTGCTAACAGAAAGGCCGATGCGAAAGTTTGGCTGTTCTTCTTTATCTAATTGGTATACAACAAACTGACGATTCGCATTTGATTTTCCTTTTTGAAAAACCGCCTGGAATTCATCATTCTTCTTTATACGATGTTTTTTCTTCATATCAATTGACACTCCTGTATTTCATCAGCGGAAATTCACTATTATTAGAAAAAAAGACCACTGAACGATCAGTGGTCTACGCAGATAATACTTTTCTTCCTTTACGACGACGAGCTGCTAGCACTTTACGTCCGTTCGCTGTGCTCATACGGCTGCGGAAACCATGTACTTTGCTGCGCTTACGTTTATTTGGTTGGTAAGTTCTTTTCATTATATGACACCTCCCTGAGGAATATCTGTTAAAGACAGTCCTATAAATTATAGTTAATCAACTAGGAAAATGTCAATGGTTCTAGAAATTTTCATCAAATATTCATTTTGAACCTATTCACATACTTTTTCACAGCATCTATATTTCCTTGTGGATAAATGTTTTTTCACGTTTTTTATATCCACAAACTTTTTTCCCACTTTTACACAGTATATCGTGTTGTGGACAAGTTTATTCCACAAGGTATTGATTTTGTGGATAACTTTCTTAAATTCATTGCTATAGCCACTTTTTTTTGATATTATAGTTGTGTTTTCACTTTGAATAAGTTTTCCACATCTTTATCTTATCCACAATTTGTGTATAACATGTGGACAGTTTTAATCACATGTGGGTAAACAGTTGTCCACATTTGGTTTTTTTGTCGAAAACCCTATCTCATATACAAACGACGTTTTTAGGTTTTAAAATACGTTTCGTATAAATATACATTTTATATTTATTAGGTTGTACATTTGTTGCGCAGCCTTATTCTTTTACCATCTTAGTAAAGGAGGGACACCTTTGGAAAATATCTCTGATTTATGGAATAGTGCCTTAAAAGAATTAGAAAAAAAGGTAAGCAAGCCTAGTTATGAGACATGGTTAAAATCAACAACGGCTCATAACTTGAAGAAAGACGTATTAACGATTACAGCTCCAAATGAATTTGCTCGTGACTGGCTAGAATCTCATTACTCAGAACTAATTTCAGAAACACTATACGATTTAACAGGGGCAAAATTAGCAATTCGCTTTATTATTCCCCAAAGTCAAGCGGAAGAGGACATTGATCTTCCTCCAGTTAAGCGGAATCCAGCACAAGATGATTCAGCTCATTTACCACAGAGCATGTTAAATCCAAAATATACATTTGATACATTTGTTATCGGCTCTGGTAACCGTTTTGCCCATGCAGCTTCATTAGCTGTAGCCGAGGCGCCAGCTAAAGCGTATAATCCACTCTTTATTTACGGGGGAGTTGGGCTTGGAAAGACGCATTTAATGCACGCGATTGGCCATTATGTAATTGAACATAATCCAAATGCAAAAGTTGTATATTTATCATCAGAAAAATTCACGAATGAATTTATTAACTCTATTCGTGATAATAAAGCTGTTGATTTTCGTAATAAATATCGCAATGTAGATGTTTTATTGATAGATGATATTCAATTTCTTGCTGGAAAAGAACAAACTCAAGAAGAGTTTTTCCATACATTTAATGCATTACACGAAGAAAGTAAACAAATTGTAATTTCTAGTGATCGACCACCAAAAGAAATTCCAACTTTAGAAGATCGTCTTCGTTCTCGCTTTGAATGGGGACTTATTACAGATATTACGCCGCCAGATTTAGAGACACGAATTGCAATTTTACGCAAAAAAGCAAAAGCTGAAGGGCTTGATATACCAAATGAAGTTATGCTTTATATCGCAAATCAAATTGATTCAAATATTCGCGAATTAGAAGGTGCACTTATCCGAGTTGTAGCTTATTCATCTTTAATTAATAAAGATATTAATGCTGATTTAGCAGCTGAAGCACTTAAAGATATTATTCCAAATTCTAAGCCGAAAATTATCTCTATTTATGATATTCAAAAAGCTGTCGGAGACGTTTATCAAGTAAAATTAGAAGATTTTAAAGCGAAAAAACGTACAAAATCAGTTGCGTTTCCTCGCCAAATTGCAATGTATTTATCACGCGAACTTACGGATTCCTCTTTACCAAAAATAGGTGAAGAATTTGGTGGACGTGATCATACAACAGTTATCCATGCCCATGAAAAAATTTCTAAACTACTAAAAACCGATACGCAATTACAAAAGCAAGTTGAAGAAATTAATGGTATTTTAAAGTAGTGGCTGAATAGTGTGAATAACTTACCTTGTTTTACGCACAGTCTATCCACATGTAGATAGACTGTTTTTACATCCTTCAAAGGGGTTATCCACATATCCACAAGCCCTATTACTATTACTACTATTTTTTATCTTTATTAATTAAATAAAATCTTATACTTACCGGAGGTTTTTCTTTATGCGTTTTACAATACAAAAAGACTATCTTGTAAGAGGTGTACAAGATGTAATGAAGGCAGTTTCTTCTCGTACAACAATCCCCATCCTTACGGGAATTAAAGTTGTAGCTACTGAAGAAGGGGTTACATTAACAGGAAGCGATGCTGATATTTCTATTGAATCGTTTATTCCAGTCGAAGAAGATGGAAAAGAAATCGTAGAAATAGCTCAATCAGGAAGCATTGTTTTACAAGCAAAATATTTTAGTGAGATTGTAAAAAAACTACCTAAGGATACTGTCGAAATTTCTGTGGAAAATCATTTTATGACAAAAATAAAATCTGGAAAATCAGAGTTTAACTTAAATGGTTTAGATTCTGCAGAATATCCGTTATTACCACAGATTGAAGAACATCATGTATTTAAGATACCAACAGATTTACTTAAGCATATGATTAGACAAACTGTATTTGCAGTTTCTACTTCTGAAACAAGACCAATCTTGACAGGTGTAAACTGGAAGGTATATAACAGCGAGTTAACTTGTATTGCAACAGATAGTCATAGACTGGCACTTCGAAAAGCGAAAATCGAAGGACATAATATTGCAGATGAATTTCAAGCTAATGTTGTTATTCCAGGTAAGAGCTTAAACGAATTAAGTAAAATTCTGGATGAGTCTGAAGAGATGGTAGATATTGTAATAACTGAGTATCAAGTATTATTCCGTACAAAGCATTTATTATTCTTCTCAAGATTGTTAGAAGGAAATTATCCAGATACGACACGTTTAATTCCAGCAGAGAGTAAAACGGATATTTTTGTAAATACAAAAGAATTCCTACAAGCAATTGATCGTGCTTCACTATTAGCGAGAGATGGCCGCAATAACGTTGTCAAATTATCAACTTTAGAGCAAGAAATGCTAGAGATTTCCTCGAATTCACCAGAAATTGGAAAAGTTGTCGAAGAAGTACAATGTGAAAAAGTAGATGGAGAAGAGTTAAAAATATCTTTTAGTGCAAAATATATGATGGATGCATTGAAAGCTCTAGATAGTACAGAGATTAAAGTTAGCTTTACTGGGGCGATGAGACCGTTCTTAATTCGTACAGTAAATGATGATTCAATTATTCAATTAATTTTACCGGTTCGTACTTACTAGGTAAGGAATAAGGGTTGCTAGTTTAAAGATGCTAGTGGCCCTTATTTGATTTTTGGGTATTACTTTCCTAATGTTAGTTTATTTAGTACAATGAAAGAATGAACACTTTCAGAAAGTGAGCGATTTTATGAAACATATTAAAATTTCAACAGAGTATATTACACTAGGACAATTTTTAAAGTTAGCTGATGTAATTGATACAGGTGGCGCTGTAAAATGGTTTTTACAAGAATATGAAGTGTACGTGAACAACGAACTTGAAAATAGAAGAGGTCGCAAACTATATGCGAATGATGTTATTGAAATTCCAGGAAGCGGAACTTTCCAAGTTCAGGCATAAAGGGGGAGCCCTTTGTTTATTTCAGAAATACAATTAAAAAACTATCGCAATTATGAAAAATTAGAGCTTTCCTTTGAAGATAAGGTAAATGTAATTATCGGCGAAAATGCACAAGGGAAAACAAACTTGATGGAAGCTATTTATGTTTTAGCGATGGCGAAATCTCATAGAACCTCTAATGATCGCGAACTTATCCGCTGGGATGAAGAGTTTGGTCAAATAAAAGGGAAATTACAAAAAAGAAACAGTTCTTTGTCTTTGGAATTAAATATTTCGAAAAAAGGTAAAAAGGCAAAATTAAATCAACTTGAACAACAAAAGTTAAGTCAATATATTGGCGTGATGAACGTTGTCATGTTTGCCCCAGAAGATTTAAATCTTGTAAAAGGAAGCCCTCAAGTAAGAAGACGCTTTTTAGATATGGAATTAGGACAAATAGCTCCTATATATTTGTATGAATTAAGTCAATATCAAAAGGTGCTCACGCAACGAAATCACTTGTTGAAAAAAATGCAAGGGAATAGTAAGAATGAGGAAACGATGTTGGATGTATTTACACTTCAACTAATTGAGCATGGTGCGAAAATACTGCAAAAACGTTTTGGATTTTTGCATTTGCTACAGGAATGGGCAGCTCCAATTCATCGCGGTATAAGCCGTGGATTAGAAGAGTTAGAAATTGTCTATAAACCAAGTGTAGATGTATCAGAATCAATGGATTTGTCGAAAATAAAAGAAGTATACTATGAAAGTTTTCAATCTGTGAAACAACGTGAAATTTTCCGTGGTACGACTTTAATTGGTCCTCATCGTGATGATTTACAATTCTTCGTTAATAGTAAAAATGTTCAAGTCTTTGGTTCGCAAGGGCAACAACGAACGACCGCACTATCCCTAAAATTAGCTGAAATTGAATTAATTTATTCAGAGGTTAAAGAATATCCAATCCTTTTGCTGGATGATGTTTTATCAGAATTAGACGATTATCGTCAATCACATCTGTTAAATACAATTCAAGGAAAGGTGCAAACATTTGTTACAACGACGAGTGTCGACGGAATTGAACACGAAACATTAAAAGATGCGAAAACAATTCATGTAACGAACGGCACGGTAGATTGTGAAATAGATAGGGCATAAACCCCTGTTTAAATGGAAAAGTAGGTGATCTTTGTGTCAATGGAACAAAAACAAATGCAAGAAAATGCATATGATGAAAGTCAGATACAGGTACTTGAAGGACTAGAGGCAGTTCGGAAACGTCCGGGTATGTATATTGGATCTACGAGTGGAAAGGGACTTCACCACCTTGTATGGGAGATTGTCGATAATAGTATCGATGAAGCGTTAGCAGGATATTGTGATGAAATTAACGTTAGTATCGAAGAAGATAATAGTATTCTTGTAACGGATAATGGACGTGGTATTCCAGTTGGTATACAAGAAAAAATGGGACGTCCTGCAGTAGAGGTTATTATGACTGTCCTCCACGCTGGTGGTAAATTTGGCGGTGGCGGTTACAAAGTTTCTGGTGGTTTGCACGGTGTTGGTGCATCTGTTGTAAATGCCTTATCAACAGAATTAGAAGTATTTGTACATCGTGATGGTAAAATCCATTACCAAAAATACGAAAGAGGTATTCCGGTTGCAGATTTAAAAGTCATCGGTGATACAGATAAGACTGGAACAATAACTCGCTTTAAACCGGATCCAGAAATTTTTAAAGAGACGACAGAATATGAATTCGATACGCTAGCGACTCGTATGCGTGAGTTGGCGTTTTTAAATCGTAATATTAAATTAACAATTGAAGATAAACGTGAACATAAGCAAAAGAAAGAGTTCCACTATGAAGGTGGAATTAAATCATATGTTGAACATTTAAATCGTTCAAAACAACCAATTCATGAAGAGCCTGTATATGTAGAAGGTTCAAAAGATGGTATTCAAGTTGAAGTTGCGCTTCAATATAACGAAGGATATACAAATCATATTTACTCATTTACAAATAATATTCATACGTATGAAGGTGGTACACATGAGGTAGGATTTAAAACTGCCTTAACACGTGTGATTAACGATTATGGTCGTAAAAATAACATTTTAAAAGATGCGGATAGTAATTTGACTGGTGAAGATGTTCGTGAAGGTTTAACAGCAATTGTGTCAATTAAACATCCAAATCCACAATTTGAAGGGCAAACGAAGACGAAACTTGGAAATAGTGAAGCGAGGACGATTACGGAGTCAGTATTCTCTGAGGCTTTTGAAAAATTCTTACTGGAAAATCCCAATGTTGCACGTAAGATTGTAGATAAAGGAACGATGGCAGCACGTGCGCGTGTAGCAGCTAAAAAAGCTCGTGAGCTAACTCGCCGAAAGAGTGCTTTAGAAGTTTCAAGTTTACCAGGGAAATTGGCAGATTGTTCTTCTAAAGATCCAGCAATTAGTGAAATTTATATCGTAGAGGGTGACTCTGCGGGTGGATCTGCAAAACAAGGACGCGATCGTCATTTTCAAGCAATTTTACCGCTGAAGGGTAAAATTATTAATGTTGAAAAGGCACGCTTAGATAAGATTTTATCAAATGATGAAGTTCGTACAATTATTACGGCGATTGGTACAAATATTGGTGGGGACTTCGATATCGAAAAAGCACGCTATCATAAAGTTATTATTATGACCGATGCCGATGTTGATGGTGCGCATATTCGTACCCTATTATTAACGTTCTTCTATCGTTATATGCGTCAAATAATTGAGTGTGGATATATATATATCGCACAGCCACCGTTGTTTAAGGTGCAACAAGGTAAAAAAATTCAATATGCTTATAATGATAAAGAACTTGAAAAAATATTAGCTGAGTTACCAGCCCAGCCGAAACCAGGAATTCAACGTTATAAAGGTCTTGGAGAGATGAATCCAACTCAGCTATGGGAGACGACAATGGATCCAGAAGTACGTTCGTTACTTCAAGTTTCTCTTCAAGATGCAATAGAAGCAGATGAAACATTTGAAATTTTAATGGGTGATAAAGTGGAACCACGTCGTAACTTTATCCAAGAGAATGCAAAATACGTGAAAAACCTTGATATTTAAATGAGTAATGACAGGAATCTAAGTATTCCTGTCTTCTACATATAAATCAATGTATGTATAACGGAAACGTAAGAGGAGGTGCTCGTTGATGTCAGACAATCAACAACAAGCACGAATTCGAGAAATTAATATTAGTCATGAAATGCGTACCTCATTTTTAGATTACGCAATGAGTGTTATCGTATCTCGTGCATTACCAGATGTTCGTGATGGATTAAAACCTGTGCATCGTAGGGTTTTATATGCGATGAATGATTTAGGAATTACAGCTGATAAAGCGTATAAGAAATCAGCACGTATTGTCGGTGAAGTAATCGGGAAGTATCACCCTCATGGTGATTCAGCCGTTTATGAAACAATGGTACGTATGGCGCAAGATTTCAGTCAACGTTATATGCTTGTAGATGGGCATGGTAACTTCGGTTCTGTAGATGGAGATTCAGCAGCGGCAATGCGTTATACAGAGGCAAGAATGTCTAAGATTTCTATGGAATTAATACGTGATATTTCAAAAAATACAATTGATTATCAAGATAACTACGATGGTTCGGAAAGAGAGCCGATTGTATTACCAGCGCGTTTTCCTAATTTATTAGTAAACGGTACGACAGGTATTGCAGTTGGTATGGCAACAAATATTCCGCCGCATCAACTTGGCGAAGTAATTGATGGTGTGTTGGCATTAAGTCATAACCCGGATATTACTATAGCGGAGTTAATGGAATATATTCCTGGACCAGACTTCCCGACATCAGGTTTAATCTTAGGTCGAAGTGGCATCCGTAGAGCTTATGAAACAGGGCGCGGTTCTATTATGCTTCGTGCCAAAGTTGAAATTGAAGAGAAATCAAATGGTAAACAATCTATTATCGTAACGGAACTACCTTATCAAGTTAATAAGGCACGATTAATTGAAAAAATCGCAGAATTAGTTCGCGATAAGAAAATTGAAGGTATTACAGATTTACGTGATGAATCAGACCGAAATGGTATGCGTATTGTCATGGAAGTACGTCGTGACGCCAATGCAAACGTACTATTAAACAATCTATATAAACATACAGCACTTCAGACAAGTTTCGGTATTAATATGTTGTCTCTTGTAAATGGAGAGCCTCAAGTACTAAATTTAAAACAAAACTTATATCATTATTTGGAGCACCAGAAGGTAGTAATCCGTAGACGTACTGCGTATGAATTAGAAAAAGCAGAGGCACGTGCTCATATTTTAGAAGGATTACGAATTGCTTTAGATCATCTTGATGAAGTTATTACGTTAATTCGTAGTTCAAAAACGGCTGATATTGCAAAGCAAGGCTTAATGGAACGTTTCGGTTTAAGTGAGAAACAAGCGCAAGCGATTTTAGATATGCGTCTGCAACGTTTAACTGGATTAGAACGTGAAAAAATCGAGCAAGAATATCAAGATTTAATGAATTTAATTGCTGAATTAAAAGCGATTTTAGCAGATGAAGAGAAAGTTCTTGAGATTATTCGCGAAGAATTAACAGAAGTAAAAGAGCGTTTCAATGATAAGAGACGAACAGAAATTACAATTGGCGGTATGGAATTTATTGAAGATGAAGATTTAATTCCTGAGCAAAATATTGCAATTACGTTAACTCATAACGGTTATATTAAGAGGTTACCAGCTTCTACGTACAAAACACAGAACCGTGGGGGACGTGGTGTACAAGGAATGGGTACGAATGATGATGACTTTGTTGAACACTTATTAACAACGTCTACTCATGATCATATTTTATTCTTTACAAACAAGGGTAAAGTATACCGTACGAAAGGATATGAAATCCCAGAGTATAGTCGTACTGCAAAAGGGCTACCAATTATTAACCTATTAGGGGTAGATAAGGGTGAGTGGATCAATGCCATTATTCCAATTCGTGAATTTGGTGACGACCAGTTCTTATTCTTTACAACGAAACAAGGTATTTCTAAGAGAACGCCACTTTCATCATTTGCAAATATACGTACGAACGGTTTAATTGCAATTTCGCTTCGTGAAGAAGATGAAGTGATTTCTGTACGTTTAACATCTGGCGATAAAGATATTATCGTAGGGACAAGCAACGGTATGTTAATTCGCTTCAATGAACAAGATGTACGTTCTATGGGCCGTAATGCAGCTGGTGTAAAAGCTATTACATTAGGCGAAGAGGACCAAGTAGTAGGTATGGAAATTGTTGAAGAAGATACGAATGTCTTAATTGTAACGAAAAACGGGTATGGTAAGCGTACTCCAGTTGAAGAGTATCGACTACAAAGCCGTGGTGGTAAAGGTCTTAAAACTTGTAACATTACAGATAAAAACGGTAAGTTAGTAGCGGTTAAGTCTGTAACAGGTGAAGAAGACATCATGCTAATTACAGCCGCAGGCGTTATTATTCGTATGCCGGTTGATCAAATCTCTCAAATGGGACGTAATACACAAGGTGTTCGTCTAATTCGTTTAGAGGATGAGCAAGAGGTAGCGACAGTAGCAAAAGCACAGAAAGATGAAGAAGAAGAATTTAATGAAGAGGTTTCTTCTGAAGAATAAGAGGGTGGATTTTCCCCCCTCTTATTTTTTTATAATAATACTTGCATAGTGATAGCAAAGTCTATATAATAGGCAGAGTCAGCAAATGAGAGATACAAATTATCTTGAAAAACTTGTTGACGAAAATAATATACTATGATATATTATAAAAGTCGCTGAAACGCGATATTGAACTTTGAAAACTAAACGAAACAAACAACGTGAAACGTCAATTTTTATTTTTAGATGCTAGACAAACTAACTTTATTGGAGAGTTTGATCCTGGCTCAGGATGAACGCTGGCGGCGTGCCTAATACATGCAAGTCGAGCGAATGGATTAAGAGCTTGCTCTTATGAAGTTAGCGGCGGACGGGTGAGTAACACGTGGGTAACCTGCCCATAAGACTGGGATAACTCCGGGAAACCGGGGCTAATACCGGATAACATTTTGAACTGCATGGTTCGAAATTGAAAGGCGGCTTCGGCTGTCACTTATGGATGGACCCGCGTCGCATTAGCTAGTTGGTGAGGTAACGGCTC